>JADGPC010000304.1 GCA_017882645.1 Streptosporangiales bacterium
AGGCGGCAGATCTTCGCCGGCTTCCGCACGGCCCGCGACGCGGATCTCGTCTGATGTGCCGGCACTTCGCTTACCTCGGCGACCACGTCAGCATCAGGTCCGTCCTGATGGACCCGCCGCACAGCCTAGTAGAGCAGGCGTGGGCGCCGCGCTGGCAGAAGCACGGCACGATGAACGTGGACGGCTTCGGCATCGGCTGGTACGCCGACGACGATCCGCTTCCGGCTCGGTACCGGCGGACCGGCCCGATCTGGTCCGACGACTGCCTGCCTGACCTCGCGCGGGTCACCCGCACCCGCGCCATGCTGTGCGCGGTCCGCTCGGCCTCGGTCGGCACGGACACGGGCGCAGCGGCGGCCGCTCCCTACACCGACGGCAAATGGCTTTTCAGCCTCAACGGAGCGCTCGTGGGATGGTCGGCCGCGGCAGGCGGGTCGACCGTGCCGCGCCGCCGGATCAACGCGTCGGCCAGGGCGGAAGCGGCGGGGGAGTCGATCACCGAGCCGACCCCGGCGGTCCCCGCCCACCTCGCCGAGGCAGCGGCCGCCGTGCTGCGGCTTGCCGAGCGGCTGCCCGCGGCTGACCTGCTCCGGCTGCAAGCCCGCTGCGACACGGCGCTGCTGTGGGCGATGGTGCTGCCCAGGCTGCGGGCGGGCGAACGGCCCGCCGACGCCCTGGCCGCGACCGTCGCCGACATCTGGGCGGCCGGCGGAACCGGCCGGTTCAACCTGCTGCTGACCGACGGGGAAGTGATCGCGGCGACGGCCGCCGGGGATTCGCTGTGCTACCGGCACCGTCCCGGCGCCGTGATCGTCGCATCCGAGCCGTCGGACGACGACGCCGACTGGCTCAAGGTGCCCGACAACAGCGTGGTCGAGGCGACCACCGCCGGGGTGACCGTCCGGCCGATCGCTGCGGCGACGTCGCGGGCCGGGCAGCGCAGGCCGGCCGAGGCGGCCGGGCATCCGAACGGCAAGGCGGCACGTCCATGACGAGCATCCAGATCGACCGCAGACTGCCCGACCGCTTCTTCGAGGCCTCGCTGCGCGCCGACGCGCTGGCCGGACTGACGGCCACGCCGAAGTCACTGCCGCCCAAGTGGTTCTACGACGAGCGCGGCAGCGAGCTGTTCGACAAGATCACCCGCCTCGACGAGTACTACCCGACCCGTGCCGAGCGGGAGATCCTCGCCGCCGCAGCGGCCGAGATCGCGACCGCGACCAGGGCCGCCACGCTGGTCGAGCTCGGTTCGGGCACGGCCGACAAGACCAGGCTGCTGCTCGACGCGCTCCGCGACGGCGGCACTCTGTCCAGCTACGTTCCCGTCGACGTCAGCGAGTCGGCCCTGGTGACGGCGGCAAGCCGGATGCTGAAGCGCTACCCGGGTCTCCAGGTCCAGGCCGTCCTGTCCGATTTCACCGAGCGCCTGGGGCTGCCCGAGGCTGGCGGTGCGCGGCTGATCGTGTTCCTCGGCGGGACGATCGGCAACCTGCTGCCCGCTGAGCGCGCCGCGTTCCTGATCAGCCTGCGGGCGCGGCTGCGGCCCGGCGACGCGCTGCTGCTCGGCACCGACCTGGTCAAGGACCCGGCCGTGCTGGTCGCCGCCTACGACGACCCGGCCGGGGTGACGGGCGAATTCAACAAGAACATCCTGCGCGTGCTCAACGCCGAGCTAGGCGGCAACTTCGACCTCGACGAGTTCGAGCACGTCGCGGTCTGGGATGCCGAGGCCGAGTGGATCGAGATGCGGCTGCGGTCCGCGGTCGACCAGACCGTGCTGCTGCCGGCGATCGAGCTGAGGGTCCCGTTCAGCGCAGGAGAAGAGATGCGGACGGAGATCTCCGCCAAGTTCCGGCGGGAAGGGGTAGCGGCCGAGCTGGCGGCCGCCGGGCTGGAGCTGCGCTCGTGGTGGACCGACTCGCAGGCCAGGTTCGGCCTGTCGCTGTCGGTGCCGGCCTGACCTCTGGCAGCATCCCGGCCGCCGTGCCCGCCGCCGTGCCCGGCCGCCGTACCCGGGCACGAAGCGTTCCGCTGGCGGATGGGCCGGCGGAGCCGCGCGCAGCTCGCGGCGATGAGCTGGTCAGGCGACCCAGCGCCGGTGATCGACCACCTGACTGTTTTCGGTCCTGCGGGCGCCAGCATCGTCGAATAACGCCAGCCTCGGCGATCAGCACCCGCTCCGGCTCGCATCAGGCCGCTCCACGTCCCACGGGTCGCACCAGGCCGCATCACTCGAATGAGTCGTCGGCCCTCGGCTAGGTCATCAGCCCTCCGCCGAGGCGCGGGGCACTCTTCATGACTTTGGTCCGCGCAGATTTCGCACTGCCATCTAAATCGGGCGCAAGAATGACGCAAAGTCGTGAAGAGTGCGGTGGCGGTCAGGATTTCGGCGCGACCGGCGGACTAATTGTGCGTTTTAAGGCAAATGTGCGTCTCGGACATGGGCGCGCCACCTCTGGTGGGTGCGCGCAGGCGCGGGATGCGCGGGGAGCGCGGCCGGGTTAGCGCCGCTTGCTGGCGCAGCGGACGCAGGTCGTGGCGGCTGGCCGGGCGGCCAGCCGCTCGTCACCGATGGGCCGGCCGCACTGTTCGCACCAGCCGTAGCTGCCGTCGTCCAGCCGGGCGAGTGCTGCGTCCATCTCAGCCAGCCGCTCCCTCGCCTGGCTGATCATCGCCGCAACGTGCTGGCGTTCGAAGGCGATGGTTGCACCCTCGGGGTCGTGCTCGTCGTCGGTATTGGCGTGGCTGGTCGATTCGACTAGGTCGTCGAACTCGCGGGTCAGCCCGGCCAGCCGCGCTGTGGTCGCTTCCCGGTCGGCGGCGAGCCTGTCCCGCCTGCCGTCCACCACTACGGATCTTCCGGGAGCGGTTCGGAACCCGCGCCGGCCTGGGTGCCGGCTACCGGTTCGGGAGCTTCTATCGCCCTGAACCGCCACCGGGCCAGCTCGGCGCCGTTGACCTCGAGCCGCGCGGCGTAGTCTCCTGGCCGGTCGAGGACGAAGTTGGTGACGAAGGCGGCGACTGGCATCACGGTGAAATCGCCGACTCGCATGTTGGGTGCCGTACCGACCCGGAACTGGCCTTCGAAACGGGCCGTCAGAGGCCGACCGTCGGCGTCCTCGAACGTCACGGTGAACGCATGGCCCTGGTGGTGCTTGCGCCACGGAATGTGCAGCACAGCGGCTAACCCGAAAGCCTTCACGACGGGAAACTCGGCGCTGTAGACCTGATTCCAGAACCCCCCGTTGACGTAGAGCTTCCCGTTTTCCACCACTACGTGGTCGGCCAGGAAGAACGCGAACGCCTGGATCTCCTCAGGCATCGGCTGCTCCGTCATAGGACTAACCTATGTCGCCAGCCGACGCAGCGACCACGACCGTGCCCCCCTGAAGGAGGACTCCGATGGCTGACCCGCTGACTGCCGGCGGCCTTGCGCGGCTGCACGAGACGGCCGAGCAGCATGTCGGTGATCATCGCGTACCCGGGCTCGTGGCCCTGGCGGCGAGCGGCGACCAGGTCCATGTCGAGGCACTCGGGACGCTGTCAATCGGCGGTAGCCTGGTCGCCCGGGACTCGCTGTTCCGGATCGCGTCCACGACCAAGCCGATCACGGCGGCCGCGACCCTCGCCCTGGCCGGCGGAGGGCTGATCGATATCGACGAGCCCGTCGACAGGCTGCTGCCAGAACTGGCCCGCCCGGCCGTGCTAGCCCGGATGGACGGGCCGCTGGATGACACCGTGCCGGCGCACCGCGCGATCACGGCCAGGGACCTGCTGACGTTCACCTTCGGCTTCGGCGTCGCCGTAGAGATGTTCGCCTCCGCCGAGCCCTGGCCGGTGGTCGCCGCATCGGACGAGCTGCGGCTGGCAACCATCGGGCCGCCGGCCCCGGACGTCCAGCCCGATCCCGACACCTGGATCGCCGGTCTCGGCTCGCTGCCGCTGCTGGCGCAGCCGGGGGAGCGCTGGCTCTACAACACCGGGGCCTCGGTGCTCGGCGTGCTGCTGGCGCGGGCCGCGGGCCAGCCACTTGCGGATGTGCTGCGGACCCGCCTCTTCGAGCCGCTCGGCATGCGCGACACGGCCTTCTGGACCCCGCAGACCGACCGGCTCGCCACGTCCTACGCGCCCACTTCCGCCGGCCTCGTCGTACACGATCAGCCAGCCGGCGCCTGGAGCCGCCCGCCCGCATTCGGCGACGGAGCCGCCGGCCTGGTCTCAACCGCCGATGACCTGCTCGCCTTCGCCCGGATGCTGCTCAGGGGCGGTTCGCCGGTCCTGTCGGCCGGCGCGGTCCGGGCGATGACCAGCGATCAGCTCACCGCCGAACAGAAGGCCCGCGGTGGTCTCGGCCCGGACTTCTTCACCGGCCAGTCCTGGGGGTTCTGCCAGGCGGTGCTGGACAGCGGCGCGTTCGGCTGGGATGGCGGCCTCGGCACGTCGTGGCTCGTGGACCCGGGCCGGGACCTGACCGTGATCGTGCTGACCCAGCGCATGTTCGAGTCGCCGGACCCTCCGATCGTGCACCGCGACATCCAGGCCGCCGCCTATGCGGCACTCGCGAGCTAGCCTGATCCGGTGGCCGACAGCGACCGGATCGACCTGGACCTGGTGCGTCAGTTCGCGCTGGCGCTGCCCGGGACGACGGAGGAGCCGCACTTCGACATGACGTCGTTCCGGGTGCGGGGCAAGATCTTCGCGACCGCCACGCCCGATGAGGTCCATCTGCATGTCTTCGTCGATGAGCCGGGGGTCAGCGCATCGGTGGCGGAAAATCCCGACGCGTTCGAGCCGCTTGTGTGGGGACGCAAGATCAGAGGAGTGCGAGTCAGCCTGCCCGGCGCGCCGGCCGAGCGGGTCAGAGAGCTGATCGAGGAATCCTGGCGCCGCAGAGCCCCCGCGCGGCTGGTCGCGGAGCTCGACCGGACCGTTCCGGGCAGCGGGCCCGATCCGGGCAGCCGGCCCGATCCGGGCGCCGCGTCATGAGCCGATCGGCGGTGCCCAGCCCGGGCGGGGAGTGAGACAGAACGGGTGCCCGGCCGGATCGGCGTAGACGTGCACGGAGTCGGCGCCCACGCCGAGCCTCCTGGCCCCGATCGCCAGCACGCGCTCGGCCGCCACATCGACATCGTCGACCATGACGTCCAGGTGAATCTGCTGCGGCACCGCGTCATCCGGCCAGGTCGGTGGCTGGTGCTCCGGCGCTAGCTGAAACGCCAGGCCCGAAGTCCGGTCGCTGACGGCGACAACCACGAAATCCTCGCTGGCATAAGTAACTGGCAGCCCGAGCAGCTGGGAGTAGAATGCCGCGAGCGCCGACGGATCCGGGCAGTCGATCACCACGTGGTGCATCCGGCCGATCAACGCGAGGCCTCTTGCCGGTCGGCGGAATCCGCCGCCGGCGGGCCGGCCGCGATCCGCTCTTGCAATGCGCGCATCCGGTCGGACAGGTCCTCCTGAACACCCCAGCGTGTCTCCAGCCACCAGGTGCAGCCGGCCTGATCCCAGCCGGCCACCTCCGCCCGCGCCGCTGCCTGGTCCGCGGCAGAAGTCTCGCCATCGGCGACCACGTCGAAGTCCGGCCTAGCTCCCTCGGCCGTCAGCCAGCTCCTGACGGCCCGCGCGTCAGCGGGCCCGGCCGACCGGCCCGACAGCCGGTACTGCGGGATGACGCCGTCGCAGCGCAGCACGCGGCGCATGGACTTCTCACCCGGCCAGACGCCGACCACCCAGAGCGGGATCCGGTCCTGGACCGGCCGGGCGGCCGCGGCCAGGTCCATCCGGCCCGACTGATAGCGGTAATGCCTGCCGTGGTACTCGGGCTGCCCGTCCCAGAGCGCGCGGATCAGGTCGATGCCCTCGTCCAGCATCTCGGCGCGGACGCGCAGGTCAGTGACCTCCCCGGTGTCCGGCAGGTTGGCGTCAGCCGCGCCGACGCCAACGGCCAGGATCGCCCGGCCGCCGGAGAGCTGATCCAGCGTGGCTACCTGGCTGGCGAGCTTCCACGGCCGCCGCCAGGGCAGCGGCGTCAGCATCGTGCCCAGCCTGACCTGCGAGGTCCGGACGGCGATAGCGGCGAGCAGGCTCCACGGCTCGACACCGTAGGCGGCCTCCCAGCTGAACACGCCGTCCCAGCCGGCCTGCTCGGCCAGCAGCCCCAGCTCCAGTTGCTCGGTGGCGCTGCCGCCCGGCAGCACCACCGCGCAGCGAATCCCGTTCCGTGTCATGCCATCGTCCTATCAGCCGCTACCGACAATCTGGAGCGGTCCGGCCGGGCGACTGAGTCAGGCCCTTTGTCCCTGGCAGCATGGGAACGTGCGGCGGCATCATGGATCTCGCCCGCGCAAGCAGGCAGTGCGAGCAGGCAGTACGAGCAACCAGTACGAGTAGGGCAGGGAGGACCCGTGACGGAAACCCAGCCAGGCGGCACCCGGCACGCCGACGGCCCGTTCCTGATGGACGTCACGGCGCTCAGCCAGCTGCTCGGGGCGCTGGAAGCGGCCGGCTACCAGGTGATCGGTCCCACCGTCTCCGACGATGCGATCATCCTGAGCGAGCTCGGGTCCGCGGCCCAGCTCCCGTTCGGGTGGGGCGTGGAGCTGGCGCCCGGCGGCTACCGGATCAGGCAGCGCTCAGATACCGCGGCCTTCGGCCACTCCGCCGGACCACAGTCGTGGAAGCAGTACCTGCATCCGCCGCGGGAGAAGATGTGGTCCGTCGACCGCTCAGGGGGCGAGTTCGACGTCGTACCCGCCGACGAGCCGGCGCCGAGGAGGGCTTTCGTCGGGGTGCGTCCTTGCGACCTGAGTGCGATTGGGATCCAGGACCAGGTTCTCGGCCGCGGCGAACACGCGGGATCACGTTATGCCGCCCGCCGCGCGGGCGTGTTCATCGTGGCCGTGAACTGCACCGAGCCGGGCGCGACCTGCTTCTGCACGTCCATGGGCACCGGGCCAGAAGCGGGGCCAGGCTACGATCTCGCTCTCACCGAGCTTGTCAGCGACACCGATCACAAGTTCCTCGTCGACATCGGGTCGCCAGCCGGCGCCGACATGCTTGCCCAGGTGCCCGTCACGCCAGCCGGCGACGGGACCACCGGACTGGCCAGGTCGGCGGTTGCCCAGGCGGCCGACCAGATGGGCCGCTCCATGCCGGCCGACGCGCTGCACGGCCTGATGGCCGGCAGCTATGACGCCGCACGCTGGGACGACGTCGCACAACGCTGCCTGACCTGCGGAAACTGCACGATGGCCTGCCCGACCTGCTTCTGCACAACGGTCGAGGACGTGTCCGACCTCAGCGGAGAGCACGCTGAGCGGTGGCAGCTCTGGGACTCGTGTTTCTCGCTCAGCTTCTCGTACCTCCCCGGCGGCTCGATCCGGTCATCAGACCACAGCAGATACCGCCAGTGGCTCACCCACAAGCTGGGCACCTGGCACGACCAGTTCGGCAGCTCCGGCTGCGTCGGCTGCGGCCGGTGCATCGTCTGGTGCCCGGTCGGCATCGACCTGACCGAGGAGGTCGCCGCGCTCCAGGCCGAGGCACGGCAGGCCGAGGCACAGCAGGCCGAGGCACAGCAGGCCGAGGCACAGCAGGCCGAGGCACAGCAGGCCGGAAGCCGAACGCCGGGTGCCCGGGCCGGGGGTGAGCAGCAGTGAGCCCGGTGCCAGCGGCCGAGCTGGCCGCCCACCCCTTCCTGCGCGGGATGCCGGACGGGCAGGTCGCGCAGCTGGCCGAGGTGGCGACGGCCGCCTACGTCCCGGTCGGCCACCGGTTCTTCGAGGAAGGCGGGCACGCCAGGCGGTTCTGGCTGATCAGGGACGGCCATGTCGCGCTGGACCTGTCGGTTCCCGGCCAGCCGTCGCTCATCGTCGAGACACTCGGCGCGGGCGACATGATGGGCGTCTCCTGGCTGTCCCCGCCGCACGAGTGGCAGTACGGCGCGAAGGCCCTGGAAGACACCAGAACCTTCGAGCTCGACGGCGCGGCCGTGATCGCCAGGTGCGACGCGGATCCGGCCCTCGGCTACCAGTTCTTCGTCCGGCTGATGACGGTCGCGACCAGGCGGCTGCACTCGAGCCGGATCCGGATGCTCGACCTGTATGCGGCGCCAGGTCAGACCGGTGGGCGATGACCAGCGGATACGCAGTGCCAGCCGGGTACGCGGTGCCAGCCGGGTACGCGGTGCCAGCCGGGTACGCGGTGCCAGCCGGGTACGCGGTGCCAGCCGGATACGTGGTCGAATCCAGCCGGGCGGAGACCCGCGACACGGTCACGCTCGTGCTGCGCCCTGGCCGCCAGCCGATCGCCGCGCACCGGCCGGGCCAGTTCACGATGCTCTACGCGTTCGGCATCGGCGAGGTGCCGATCTCGATCAGCGGCATCGCCGCCGGGCCTGAGCTGGTCCAGACAATCAGGGCCGTCGGAGCCGTCACCAGAGCGCTCTGCGCGGCGGAGCCAGGACAGCACGTCGGGGTACGCGGGCCTTTCGGCACGGACTGGGGGGTCGGCGTCACAGCGGGCAGCGCCGGCGTCGAGCCGCCCGGCACCGCGCTGAGCGATCCGGCCGGCAAGGACCTCCTGATCGTCGCCGGCGGCATCGGGCTGGCCCCGCTCCGGCCCGCCTTGCTGACGGCGCTCGCGGCACGCGAGCGGTACGGGCGGATCACCGTCCTGGTCGGCTCGCGGTCCCCGGCCGAGATCGCGTTCACCGCCGAGCTCGATTCCTGGCGCGAGGCCGGCGCCGACGTGCGGGTAACCGTCGACCGGGCCGAGGCGGGCTGGCGCGGGAACGTCGGCGTCGTCACCCAGCTGATCGGCAAGGTGGACATCGACCCGGCCGCGACAGTCGCGTTCATCTGCGGGCCCGAGGTGATGATGCGGCTGACGGCACGGGCGCTGAGCGCTCTGGGCATCGCCGAGACGGACATCAGGGTCTCGCTCGAGCGGAACATGCGATGCGGCATCGCCGAGTGCGGGCACTGCCAGCTCGGCACCGTCCTGCTCTGCCGGGACGGCCCGGTCCTGGATTACGCGCGGGCCCGCCCGCTGCTGGCGATCAGGGAGCTGTGAAATGGCACGTCCGAAACTCGCCGTCTGGAAGCTGGCCTCGTGCGACGGCTGCCAGCTCACCCTGCTCGACTGCCAGGACGAACTGCTGGCGCTGGCCGCCGAGGTGGACATCGTCCATTTCGCCGAGGCCACGAAGACCGACCTCCCGGGGCCGTACGACGTTTCCCTGGTCGAGGGATCGGTGACCACGCCGGACGACGCAGAGCGGGTCCGCCGGATCAGGGAGCAGTCGGCCACCCTGGTCACCATCGGCGCCTGCGCCACCTCAGGCGGCATCCAGGCGCTGCGCAACTTCGCCGACGTGGCCGAGTTCACCGCCGCCGTCTACGCCAGGCCCGACTACATCGAGACGCTGGCGACCTCGACGGCCATCGCCGACCACGTCACGGTCGACTTCGAGCTGCGCGGCTGCCCGATCGACAAGCGGCAGCTGCTCGAGCTGATCACGGCCCTGCTGGCCGGCCGCAAGCCGCAGATCCCGGCGCACAGCGTCTGCTTCGAGTGCAAGAACAGGGGCAACACCTGCATCATGGTCGCGCACGGGACGCCCTGTCTCGGCCCGGTCACCCAGGCCGGCTGCGGCGCCATCTGCCCGTCCTACAACCGCGGCTGCTACGGCTGCTTCGGACCCGTGGCGAATCCCAATACCGCCTCGCTCATCCCGCAGCTAGCCAGGCTGGGGATGAGCGAGATCGCGATCGAGCGGGTGTTCTCGACCTTTAACGTCGCCGCGCCTGGGTTCTCGCCTGACTCACGGCCGGCCAGGCCTGGCGACGCCTAGACCGGTACGCCTAGACCGGTACGCCTAGCTCGCGCAGATCGCGCAGCACCGCTGACGTGACGGTCTCGGCCGCGGCCGCCACGGCGGGCGTCAGCCCGACGCCGTAACTACAGTCGGTCACCTCGACGGCATGGACGATCAGCCGGGCCGGCATCAGGTCAAGCGCCCGGGCCAGGCCGATCGCGTCGCCGAGGCCGAGCCCGTGCGAGCTGACGGCGGTGGCCGACCCGGCGGTGACCTCGTCGATGACGAGCCGGTGGGTCCGGCCGGGAGCCGGGCCGCCACCCTGCCCAGTTGCTGCCAGCCCGGCGCCGGCTACCTGCAGCGCGTCGACGACAACGGCCAGGTCAGCTCCGGTCCACGCCTCGATCATCCGGGCCGGCTCGCCGTCGCTGGCGACCAGCCGCACGGAATCGGGGACCGCGGCGCCCAGCTGGCTGAGGACCTCGGGGCCCACGCCGTCGTCACGCCTGAACTCATTGCCGACGCCGATCACGACCACCCGCCGGACCGAACTGCCCGCGGCACCGCCGTCGCCCGCGGCACCGCCCGCGCCCGCAGTCACCCCCGCTCCACGTGCAGCTTGAGGAAGTGCGTCGCGCAGGAGATGCACGGGTCATAGTTCCTGATCGCCTGCTCGCACTGATGCGTGAGCGCCTCGTCGTCGAGGTCCAGCCGGTCGGCGACGAAGCTGCGCAGATCGTCCTGGATGGCCGCCTGGTTCTGGGACGTGGGCGGGACGATCTTCGCGCTGGCCACGTTGCCGACCGCGTCGAGCACGTAGTGGTGATAGAGCGCACCGCGCGGTGCCTCCGACACCCCGTGCCCGGTCCCGGCTCGCGGCTCGACCGGCACGGACGGCTGGTCAGGCCGCTCATACTCATCGATCAGCCTGATCGCCTCCTCGACCGCGCACACCACCTCGACTGCGCGGACGACGATGCTCTGGAACGGATTCCGGCAGGTCGGTCCTAGTCCGGCAGCACGGGCCGACTCGGCCGCGGCCGGCGGCAGCCACCGCGAGTTCAGCGAGTACCGGGCCAGCGGGCCGGTGAAATAGCTGCCGTCGAGCCCGGCCAGCCTCGCGTGCAGCGCGTTCGAGTGCGGCACGTGCTCCTCGATCACGTGCTCGTCGAACTGCGCCGCGGTGAACGCGCGGCCGCCGCTGGTGACCAGCGTCCCGCGCTCGATCGCGTAGACGCCTGGCTCGCGCAGCGCGAGCAGCTCGTGGTCGGTGCTGAAGTCGGGGAACTCGAACCCGGCCACCCAGCGCACCGTCTCGACGGCGAGATCGAGCGTGGTCCGCAGCTGCTCGGCCAGCGGGCGCAGCTCGGCCGGGGCGGGAACCCGGTAGAAGCCGCCCACCCGCACGTTGACCGGGTGAATGGACCGGCCGCCGACCGTCGCCATGATCGCGTTGGCGACGCGCCGCAGGGCCAGGCCGCGCTCGACGATGGCGCGGTGATCGCGTGCCATCTCGACCGCACCGGGGTAACCGAGGAAGTCGGGCGCGTGCAGCATGTAGATGTGCAGCGCGTGGCTGGAGATCCACTCACCGCAGTACAGCAGCCTGCGCAGGCCAGCCAGCCCGGGAGGCAGGCTCGCTCCGCAGGCGGCCTCGATCGCCTGGCAGGCGCTCGTCTGGTAAGCGACCGGGCAGATGCCGCAGATCCGCGCCGTGATGTCGGGCGGCTCGGTGTAGGCCCGGCCGCGCAGGAATGCCTCGAAGAACCTGGGCGGCTCGTAGATGTCGAGCCGGACCTCCTCGACCTGGCCGCCCGCGACCCTTACGTACATTGACCCTTCGCCTTCGACGCGGGCCAGGCCCGTCGTCACCAGCGTGCGGTCCGCCCGGTGCGTCACCGGCTTGACCGCAGGCCCGGTGCTGGCCAGTGCGATGCGCTCATGGGCCTAGCCTCGCAGATATCGTCTGCTCATGCTGACGCCCACCCAGCACCGGACGCTGGCCGGGATCAACGCCGAGCTGGCCCGGCTGATCCGCTACGACGACGAGTCGCTCGTGCATGACAAGTGGATCAGGCAGCGGTACGACTGCGGCTGCTACCCGACGTACAGGCCCGCCAGGACGGCGACGGTCAGGACCGCCTGGCACGAGGCAGGCCACGCGATCGCCGCGCTCGCCACCGGCGCGCAGTTCAGCTCGGCCAGCATTCATCACGGCGTCCGGTCCGAGGGCCGGGTTCATAAGATCCGGGGAGCAACGCAAACCGCGTTCGTCATCGACGCCGCCGGGCAGATCGCCGAGCGGCTGATGACCTGGACCATGCTGGACGGCGACGCCGAACTCGGACGCTGGCTGGCCACGTGGCGGGCCGACGGTGGGGACGCACGGCGGTTCCGCCGCGATATAGCCGGCCGATTCGGCGGCGACGAGGTCGGCGCCTGGCGCTATAGCGAAGCGGTGCTGGTTCCGTTGCGGCCGAAAATACGGCACCTGGCGCGGGCCCTTCTGCTGACGCCGCGGCCGCTGCCCTACGCCGTCGCGGCGGCCCTTGCCGATGCGCGCTGAGCGCGATCCGCCGGCTCCGGCCGGCCCGGTAAAGAGTTGATCAAGATTGCGGCGGCGCAGAGCTGCCGCCTTGCCGCTATCCCGCATTTTCGCACGGAAAGGCCAGGCCAGAGGCCTCATGAAGGGCCAGCCCGGACGGCCTGCCTGTCGGTCGCGCTCGGTAAGCTCCAGACAGCTTCGATCACCGGTCAGGCGCCACCACCCGCGCGGCGCGGATATCTCGGAGGGACAGCCCGATGCGCAACGTAGGGCTTGGTTTGCTGGCGGCAGTAGGCGCGTGCTGCGCGGTAGTCATCGCGCCGGCCGGCCCGGCCGGAGCCGCTCAGGCCCGCAGTGTGGCGGTCGTCGCGCCGGCCCGGGCCTCGGCGCCTGAGGTTGTCCTCGTGAACGCCCCGGCCAGGTCGGTGTGCGCGGGGCACAAGTTCAAGGTCGGCGTGTGGTTCCAGCAGATCTCCGGCGGCTCGCGCGCCTACCGGATCTCGGTCTCCGGCCCGCGCCACCGCCGGTTCTTCTACCGGGCAGGCAAGGCGCCCTCAGCTGGCTGGCGCTTCTGGAAGGTCCTGGCCGGGCGGGCAGGCAAGTACCGCACGGTCTACTCAGGGCACCGGCCCGGTTCGACGAAGTGGACGAACTTCGTGGCCATCACCCGGGCCCGTCACTGCTCGTGAGCACCGAGCGCACCGGCCCGTCGGTCACCGCCGGCGAGCGCGAGATGCTGCGCGGCTTCCTCGACTACCAGCGGGCGACGCTGGCGATGAAATGCGACGGCCTGGCCGATGACGACCTGCGCAGGCAGTCCATGCCGCCGTCGACCCTGTCGCTGCTGGGCCTGGTGCGGCATATGGCCGAGGTCGAGCGCACCTGGTTCCGCCGGGTGATCAACGGCGAGGACATCGGCCTGGTCTGGTCGGACCAGGGCGATTACCAGGCGGCCTACGACGCGCGGGCGGCCGCCGGTTCCGAGGCCTTCGCCGCCTGGCAGGCGGAGGTCGAGCAGTCGCGCCGGATCGAGGCTGGCGCGCCGTCGCTCGACGTGCTCGGCCACCAGGTCCGCTGGGACGAGGACGTGTCGCTCCGGCTCGTCATGATTCACGTGCTGATGGAGTACGCCAGGCACAACGGGCACGCCGACTTCCTGCGCGAGGCGATCGACGGCGCCGTCGGCGCCTGATATTCGCTGGACCCGCCCCGGCCAGGCCGGCAGGGTAGAGGTCATGACCAGTACGCGGCTGCCGAGGGTGACCTGGCTGCTCATCGCGGGCGACGCGGTGTCGGCCCTGGGCAC
>JADGPC010000043.1 GCA_017882645.1 Streptosporangiales bacterium
CAGCCTGGCAAAGATCTCCAGCGTTAACGGGACATCGCGGCTACGCCCGGCTGGCAGGCCAGCGACCGACGACGCCGGGTCCGGCCAGCCGGACCGGCTGGCCCGTCCTGCGCTGGTGTTCTTTCAGCACGATGAGGTGATCGTGCACTGCCAGGCCGAGCAGGCCGACGCCGTTGCCGCAGCGGTGTCGCAGGCCGCGGACGAGGCATCCCGGCTGGTCTTCGGGCCGACTCGGGTTGCCTTCCCGCTGAGCACGGCCGTCGTCGCCTGCTACGCCGACGCTAAGTGAGCGGGCGGGCTGGCCCGGAGTCAGTGCTGGCCTGGAGTCAGTGCTGGCCCGGAGTCAGTGCTGGCCAGAAGTCAGTGGTCGATGTCCACCGGCGGGAGGTCAGCGACCTCCTTCTTGCTGATCTGCAGCTTGATCCCGTCCTGCACGTCGACCACGGTGCTGATCGGGATCGCGACCTCCTTGTGCCCCCACAGGTGCCCCTCGGCCAGCAGCACGTGCGAGACTCGGCGGCTGGCCGCATCCATGACCAGCCCGTGAACGTGGCCGATCGGGCCGTCCGTCGCGTACACGTGCTCGCCGCGCCGGATCTCGATTTCGCCCGCCGGGACGGTGTCGTAGGTCACGGTCTGGGAGACGCCAGGAACGGCCGCGCCGACCACGCCGCCGGACTGCCCGCCGTGCAGGCCGTAATACGGCCAGGACAGCACCTGCTCGGGACCGTACTCCTCGTAGCCGATGGTGCCCGGCACGAACTGGGTCTCCTCGGCCGAGTCGAGACGCTCGAATTCCTCGGTGGTGCACCGCAGCGTCACCCCGGCGGCCGAGGTCTCAGCCAGCCTGACGGGAACCAGCCGGCCGAGTCCCTGCCGGTGCCTGGGCTCTACCACCAGGTGCGTCACCGCCTGCGCCAGCGGGTCAACGACGACCCGCTTCAGCGTGCCGCAAGGCCCGTCGCTGCAGCTCACGTCAGCCCCGATGGTGAACGATACTGTCTGCGCCATCTCAACCCCGCTTTCGCCCTCGCCGATCGTCACCGCAAGCCTAAGCCCGCGCCCTGACGCGGTGTCGGCCGCTCGGGCTCAGTGGCGCAGGCTCAACGGCTGGCCGCCCCGGCTGAGCTCGCGGAACAGGCGCTCGGTATCGGGATGCGGCTCGCCGCCCGGCGCGATCTCGGTGATCGCGTCGAGGCAGGCCGTCCACGCGTCGGTCACGCCAGCGGGGTTTCCGGCCTCGTTCTCGGCCCGCATGAGCGCACGCCACAACTGCTCGGCCGCGGTCTCCGCGGACAGCCCGATGCGCGCGGCGCGCCTGGCCGCGTGCGGGTTCCCGGCGGACAATTCCAGTTGAGCGAGCAGGTCAGCGGTGTCGACGATCTCCGCGCGCATGGTCTCGATCAGCGCGATGTCGATCCACCAGTGGAAGCACTCGGCGAACGGTTGGGCGCGGACGAGCTCAAGCGCGGCGCGCAGGTCACCGGCGCTGCGGTCGCCGCGGCCGCGCCTGGCCAGCCCGCTGAACTCGGCCCAGTCCAGCCGGACATCGTCGTGCAGCACGTAGATGCCGCTGCCCAGGTGAATGATGTACTCCTGGCCGTCGGCGGCCTGGCCGAGGCGGCGCCTGGTCCTGGTGATCAGCTGCCGGACCGAGTCGGCTGGCCGCGGGTGATCCGCATCGGCGCCGAGCAGCGAGCACAGGGCGGAGTTGGACAGGCCGACCGGCGAGTGCAGCGCGAGAGCCAGCACGAGCTCGGCCTGCTTCGGCTGCAGCGGCTCCGCCGACCCGGTCACCTCGAACGGGCCGAGCACGTGCACGCCGAGGCCAGCCGGGCTGCGCCGGTGCCTGGGACGCCGGCCCGAGGGGTCAGCGAACTCGCTGAGCTGCGCCAGCTGCTCGAGATCGGAGAACTCGTCCCGCCCGGACGAGCCGGCCCGATCGGCCAGGCCGGCCGGATCGGCCAGGCCGGCCGGATCGGGCGGGTCGGCCGGCTCGGGGAGGCTAACCGGCCGGGAGAGCACGCCGTCGCCGACATCGGAGAGCACCGGGGCGCCGGCGAACCGCATCCACGGCGCGCCGCCGTAGTCGCCGTACGGGGCAGCGTCCGGGCTGACATCGGAGGTCGCCATCGCGGTCGTGAACAGCCCGGCGAGCGCCTCGTACTCGGCAACCGTCAGCGTCTGCGGCCAGACGATCAGCTTGTGCTGCGGGCCCAGGTAGGCCAGCGTGATGGTGGCGATCATCTGGCCGGGATCGTCCGGGTCGGGCTCGAGCCGCAGCGCGGTCGGCGCGAGCTTGCCATCGGCGGCCTGGATATCACCGGCCACCAGCGCGGCCACCCCACCCGGGCCGTCGGCCAGGTCAAGCAGCCGCGACATCTGCTCCGGTGTCGGCTGCAGCCGGCTGACCAGCAGCGTCAGTCCCCAGTCCTCGTCCTCAGGGTCTTCCATCCGGCGGGTCCTGACATCGGCCTGGCCATCGTCGAGCAGACGCCTGGCGATCGTCCGGGTCCTGGCCTCGAGGACGTCGAGCGCCTCGTCCAGGTCCCGGCAGCGCTCGGCCCGGCCGAGCACGTCGAGCTCGTCGCAGCCGGCCAGCACCAGGTCATACCAGCCGCTCCAGCGGCTCGAGGCCAGCTCGGTGGCCGCCGTCACCAGCAGCCGGTCGGTCAGGTCGGCCGCGCCGTCGCAGCAGGTGACCCGCATGGCCTCCAGGTCGAGCAGCAGGTAGCCGCCGCCCTCGGTCGCTCCCGCGGTGAACAGGCCGGGCAGCAGGTCGCCGACCTCACCGGGCACGAGCGGCACCGTGGTCCACTCCGGCGAGGCATCGCGGAGGTTGGCCGTCCAGCACATCCCCTGGCGGCCAGGCGCGGTCATGAACGGCGGCGGCGGCGGTCCGGCGGCCGGAGCAGAAAGCAGAACGTCGATGCTGCCCGCGGTCAGGTGGATGCCGACGATCGGCGGCAGCGGGTCGCCGCCCGCCGCGACCCCGGCGCTGAGGTCGCACAGCGCGTCCCTGAGCGAGGCTGGCGGAGCCGGCGGGGCGGCCGCCCGTAGCTTCTGCTCGATGCGCTGGCCTTCGGGGTCCGCGGGCAGGGCGATCCGGCGGCCGGGCCGCCGGTGCTGGCGCTGCCGGTGCCGTAGCCGCTCCAGGGTCACCAGTGCGGCACCGGCCAGCATTCCAAGGGTGAAGAGCACAGCCTGCTGGACCTCCTCGTGCTGGCCTGCTGCCAGCTCGCCAGGTCTTGTTCTCGAGCTTGCCGCCAGGGGCCCAGCCCCGCCATCGGTTCCCTGCGAATAGCTGCCCTGTGACCCTGCTCCGCCGTGCGGCTCGCGAAAGTGCTTGCTATCCGAGGGATGGCCGGGATGGTGGCGCGGCTGCGGGACTGCCGTGTGCTTCGGGGCTGCGGGGTGCTGCGGAACTGCCGTGGGCTTCGGGGCTGCGGGGTGCTGCGTGGCCGACGGGTGCTGCGGGGCTGGCGGGGCCTGCGAGCCTGGCTGGCCGGCGCGCCCGGCGTCGGGCAGGCGCAGCTGCCAGCCGGGCTGGATCAGCGACGGATCGCTGAACACCTGGCCGTCGCCCATGTCGTGCCCGAGGTTCAGTCTCAGCAGCGCCGGATAGCGCTCGCCGGCGCCCAGGTAGTGCTGCGCTATCGACCACAGGCAGTCGCCCGGGCGCACGACGACGGTTCGGTAGGAGGCGTGCGTCATGGGCTCCCCCGCCTGGCTCTGGCCGTGCTGGTTCTGGCCGTGCTGGTTCTGGCCGGGCTGGATCAGGGCATCCAGGGTGATCGGCTGGGCGTGCTCGGCCGCAGCAGACGTCGCTGCCATGGCCGGGGACGACACGAGCGTGACCGCGACCGGGGTCGTGAACGTCACCGAGGCGACCGCGACCAGCCTGCCCGCCGCGCCCTGCAAGCCGGCCAGGTGCAGCCGGGGAGCCGGTCGTCCGCGCAGCGCCGCCTGCGCCTCGGCGAGCACGGCCGCGGTGAAGGCGGCCCACGCGAGCCAGGAGACATCCCGGACGGCGCCGAGGAACAGGCTGCCGTTGTCCCGGTGCAGCAGCACGAAGATGACGATGTGCAGGGAAGGGACCCGGGAGGGAACCGGCGAGCCGCCCAGCCGGTAGAGCATCAGCGGCAGGCCGACCGTCGTCGCCGCCAGCGTGATCAGGGCGGCGACGCCGCGAAGGGCCAGCCCGGTCCGGCGCGGCCTCACGTCCCCGGTCCCGTCACGCCGGTCACCAGGGAAGCGACGGCCGAACCGGTCGACGTCATCGTGTCGATCCCGATCAGCGACAGGACGAGCGTCTGACTCGTCACCGTGACGGTGACGAGGATGTTCTGCGTGCCGTCGGCACTGACCGAGCCGCTGTAGCCGGCGCTGGCAAGGTAGGCACGTGCCGCCGCGAGCGCCTGGCCCTCGTCCACCTGAAAGGTGCCCGACCGGTAGGCGGCGGACCTGTCCACCATGCCAGCTCCGGCTCTGGCGGCTTCCTGTGCGATCGCGTAGGCGCTCGCGGACTGGTTCAGCTTGCGTCCGCCGTCGATCACCAGGCCGGCCAGGGCGAGCAGCGCGACCATTAAGACGGCAAGCATCAGGGTCAGCGAGCCGCGGTCGCGCTCGCCGGCAGCCTGGGAGGCGCGGGGATGCCGCATCCTGGCTCCTCTCATCGC
>JADGPC010000305.1 GCA_017882645.1 Streptosporangiales bacterium
AGCCGCAGACCAAGCTGTACCGGCACGTCAAGCACCTGGAGGCGGCCGGGCTGATCCGCGCCGTCGCCAGCCGCGTCGTCTCGGGGATCCTCGAGCACCGATATCAGGCCAGCCAGGCCGACTTCATTGTCGGAGACGACTTCACCGAGCAGGAGAAGACAAGCCCAGAGGCCGAGGCGATGGCAGCCGCGGCCATGGAGTTCTTCCGCAGGCAGTTCTTCGCCGCGCGCCGGGCCATGGAGGTCGCTGAACCGCAGCAGCTGCCGCTGCTCGCCTCGGCCGACGGGCGGATTTCCGCTGCTCGCGCCGCCGTCATTCGGGCTCAGCTCCGGGAGATCGTCGACGAGCTAGCGCAGGGGGCCGGCGGCGATGCGGGCGAGGATACAGTCCAGGTCAACCTGCTGGTCGGCTATTTCACCCAGGCGGACGGCTGAGCGGCCGCGCTGATCTCGGCCGGCTCGAGCGCCGCAAGCGCCAGGTCCGCCGCCGCGCGGATATCAGCCGCTCCGCCGTGGCCAGCCGCGGTGGCCGGAGCCGGAGCCGCGGGGGCGAGTCCGGCAGCGGATCGGGCCTGGTCGACAGCGGCGCGCAGGGTCGGCGGTCCCGGCCGGTCACCGCGGGCGCGGATCAGGGCGGCCGCGGCCAGCAGCCGCGAGCCGACCTCGGTTCCGCGCTGACCTGCCTGGCGCAGGCAGATCAGCGCCGCCGTTTCCAGGCCGACCGCCAGCGGGAAGCTGAATGTCAGTGACCTGGTCGCCTCGATCGCGCGGCGTGCCATGGCGGCCGCCGCATCGATATCGCCGCGCTCGAGCAGCGCCCGGGCGACGATGCACCTGACGAGCGGCAGCTCGCGCTCGATCCCCAGGTCGCTCGCGTCGACGTCGGCGTTGGTGCCGAGGTCAATCGCGGCGTCGAGGTCACCCTCGGCCAGCGCGATCCCGGCCGCCACGGTGAGCAGGACCACCCGGGCGATCCGCCGTGAGCCCGCCAGCAGCGGCATTGCCTCCGCGACGTAGCGGCTGGCCGCTGCCAGCTCACCGACCTGCCAGCACACCATGGCCGCCGTCGGCAGCGTTCCGGCCAGCTGCTCGGGAGAGCCGCCGCGGCGGCAGGCCTCGATCGCATCGGCCGCGTAGCCGGCGGCGTTGCGGTCGGCTCGCTCGGCCAGCACGCAGCCCATTCCGATCGCGGCACCGACTTGGAGGTCAGTGCCGAACGGCGCCGCGGCCTCGATCGACCGGCGAACGTAATCCAGCGCTTCCTCGCCGCGGTCCATGTCATCGGCGAGGCCGCCGAGGTAGACCAGCGCGCGGGCCGCGAAGGGATCGGGCTGGACGGCCAGCATTTCCACGGCCGCCTGCAATTCGCGGGCCGCCGCGGCGGTGTCTCCCGACCAGTAGCTGAGGTAGCCGAGCGCGTAGGCCGCATGACCCGTGCCCGGCGACGGCAGCGCGTCCGCGAGCAGCCTGGACAGCCAGAATCTGCCCTCCGAGACGTTCGACGCCGCCCAGTACCGATGGAGCCTGAACCCCAGCTCAAGTCCCCGTTCCCGCGGAAGGCGACCGTCGATGGCGGCTCCGAGCAGCGACCTGACCGAGCTGAGCACCTCGCCGATGGCGTCCAGGTAGGGTCCAGGTGGCGCCGTCGGGTTCGCGGGGACGATGGCCGATACCGCGTCGGCGAGCCGCTGGGTGGCCTGACCGGTCTCGCCTGCCGCATCGAGCAGCTCGCGCGAGAGATGGTGCAGATCGTCGTCCTGGTAGTACTGCCACCTGGCGCCGGAACGGTCCACGGCGAGCAGCCCGCGCGCGGTCAGCTCGCGCAGGATCCGGACGACCCGGACCGGCGCGATCGGCTCGCCCGCCACTACCTCCCTGACCAGCGGCAGCGCAGCTGGCCCGTCGATGACGCCGAACCGCCTGAACACCGTCGCCTCGTCCTCGTCCAGCAGCTCATAGCTGCTCGTGGCGACACCCCGCAGCCAGTCCTGGCCGTCGGCGATCAGGCCGGGAAGATGGTCGAGCAGGTCAGGGAGCGAGATCGCGGCCAGCTGGGCGGCCGCCAGCTCGAGCGCCAGCGGCAGCCCGCCGCACCGGCGGCAGAGCTCATCGATGAACGGGCCAGTGGCCTCGTCCCGCACGAGCTGCCCGCCGCCGCCGCGGACCCGGTCGGCGAGCAGCCGGACCTGTGCGTTCGGCGGCAGCGGCTCGATCGTGACGACCTTCTCGGTCTCGATGGCCAGCGGCGCCCGGCTGGTCACCAGCATGGACAGCGTGGGGCAGAGCGCGAGCAGGTTGCTGACCAGCGACGCCGCGCCGTCGAGCACCACTTCGCAGCCGTCGAGGACCAGCAGCATCCGGCCGAGCGGCGCGAGGTGGCCAGCCAGCAGCGCCGCCGCATCCTCATTTCCGACCGGCAGGCCGATGGACATGGCCACGGTGGAGGCGACCAGCTCGTCCTGCGAGACCGCCGCGAGCGAGACCCATAGCTTGCCGCCCGCGAACGGAGCCGGCCTGGCCACCTGGAGGGCGAGCCTGGACTTGCCGACGCCGCCCTGGCCGGCCACCGTCACCAGGCCAGGTACCTCGATCGCCGTCGCGATCCTGGCCGCCTCGGCGTCGCGCCCGAAGAACGCCGAAGCGGCCTGCGGCAGCCGGGCGGCGCCGGCCGCCCCGGCCGGCCCCGCCTCGCCCAGCGCGGCCAGGTAGGCGGCGACGGTCTCCGGGTCGGGATCGACGCCAAGCTGATCGGCGAGCACCGCGCGGCACGCCTCGTAGGCCCGGACCACCGCGGCCCGGTCTCCGCTGCCGTGCAGGACCCGGATCAGGATCCGGTGCGCCCGCTCGTCGAGCGGGAAGGCAGCCACGGCGCGGCGGCCGGCCGCCGCGGCCCGGTGATGATCGCCGAGCGCCGCCGCCGACCCCGCCAGGAGCTCAAGCGCGCGCAGCGCGGCGGCGTCGGCCTCAGCGCGGTGCGGATCAAGCCAGCTGGCGTCCTCGCCGGGCAGCAGCTGCTCGCCGGACAGCAGCGCGACGGGACCGGCCGCGGTCAGCGCCGCCTCGTGCCTGCCCTGGTCGGCTAGCGCGGCCGCGACCCGCAGCACGGACACCGCGTCCCGCAGGTCGACGGCCACGTCTGACGCCAGCCCGTATCCGGCTGGCGTGGTCGCGATCACCCGCTGCCCGCCAGCGCCGATCTCGGTCAGGGCGGCCCTGAGCCCCCGGATCACGCCGCGCAGCGCCGTCGGCCAGGTGGGCGGCGGCTGATCGGACCAGAGGATCGCGGCCAGCCGGTCGGCGGAGATCGGCCCGTCCGCCAGCGCGAGCGCGGCCAGTGCTACCCGGGCGCGCCGGCCACCGAGAGCCTGGCCGGTCACGACGCGGTCACCGCAGCTGACAGTCATGCTGCCGATAACGTCCACCCGCACGCCTTGTGGCATTGCCTGCGAGGATTCGTCCGGCATTACACAGACGTTACGCCGCCACGCTCAACTTCGGTCAGGAGTCCTTCCATGTCGTAGCACTGCCCGGAGGCAGCATTGCCAGTGTCGATCCGAATTCTGACCGTGACGGCCGCCGCCAGCGCGGCCGCCGTCATTTCCCTCGCCGCGGGCCCGGCGGCGCTCGCCGCCGGGCCAGCGGCCCTTGACGCCACCAACCCGATCACGGCCGGCCCGGGCCTGACCGGCACGCCGGTCACGCTCGTGAACAACGCCGAGTTCAGCGGGTACGACGCAGCCACCGACGCCTCCGGCAACGCGTACATCGGCTGGATCGCCGATACGGGCGCCGGACGCAAGGTGTCCTTGTGCACGCTGCCGCGCGGCGCGAAAAGCTGCGCCGGCGGCATCCAGACCGTCGACTCGCTCGGCGACTCGTCCGCGCAGGACCTGCGGGTCCTGGTCACGCCCGGCAGCCAGGTCACCCTGGTCTGGTTCCACGACACGGTCGCCTCGGAGAACGGGCCGCAGGGCAGCGAGATCGCGATCGCCACGTCGCAGTCCGGCGGGCCGCTGTCAGCCCCGCGCGACGTCGCCACGGCACCGAGCTTCGGCTCGATGTTCGACGCGGTAGCCGGCCCGGGCGGGACCATCTGGACGGTGACCCAGCCATCGGGAGCCACCAGCAAGCTCCAGATCAGGCCCGGGTTCGCCAACCCGCCCGTCACGATCACGGCGCCGTATTTCGTCGGCGCAGCCAGGCTGCGGTTCAGCGGCTCGACGGCGGTACTCGCCGTTCAGAAGGCCGGCACCATCACGCAGCCGGTCTCCTACGCGTCCAGGACGAGCGGCCCCTGGTCCTCGTTCCACGCGGTGGCGCACACGTGGACCTCGGACTCGGTCCTCGGCCTCGCGAGCACGCGATCCGGAGTCCGCCTTCTCGCCAGCGTCGCCAACGCGGATTACTTCCCGGTCGTGTCACGCTGGACCGGCTCCGGCTTCACTGCGCCCGCGCTGACCGGCGACCGCAACAACTGCTCGCCGTCCAGCCACGACCCGGTGTCCGACGCGAGCGGCCGGATGGCTGACGTGTCGAAGGAGTGCAGCGACCTCGCTATCGCGAACCTGACCGACACCCTGCACGCGGCGGTGGTCCGGTTCAATGTCCACGGCACGTTCGCTGGCGGTGACCCGCAGCTCACCACGGCGCCGAGCGGCCGGGGCTGGGTGGTCTGGTCGATCGAGTCATCGGTCAGCAACAAGCTGCTGGTCGCGCCCCTGGTGCTGCCGGGCCGCACCGTCACGGCGACCAAGTCGGCGGGCGGCAACCGGGTGACGCTGACCGGCCCGGCCTCCTGCCTGCCGCCGGCCGACCTCGGGGTCGGCGTCAAGGGCTCGCCGGCCGCGCACTGGAGCGCCGGCAGCAAGGTCCTCAAGCTGGGCGGCAGCACGCTGCACTCGCCGGTCGTGCACGGCGGATCGCTGAAGCCCGCCGCGAGCTACACGCTGACCGGCAGCGTCACCTTCTCCCACGGCGGGTCCCGCCGGACGGTGACGGCGACCCTGAAGTTCCGCACCTGCCCGAGTCCCTGACGCACCGCAGCAGGGGGCGCGCCCGGCAGCAGCCGGGCGCGCCCCCTGCCGTCTGCGCACCTCAGTGGCCTCGGCTCTCGGCCAAAACTGAAACGTGTTCTACCATGGTGCCCGGGAGGCGCGATGGCACCGGAGGACCCTGAGTTCGACGTCGTAGTGGCGGGCAGCGGGGCAGCGGGCATGACAGCCGCGCTGACCGCCGCGAGCCAGGGCCTGAGTGTCGTGGTGCTCGAGAAGACTGGATACTTCGGCGGCTCGACCGCGCGCTCCGGCGGCGGACTGTGGGTTCCTGGCAACGCCGTGCTCAGCCGCGCGGGCGTCAAGGACACCCCAGGGCAGGCCAGCACCTACCTGGCCCGTGTGGCCGGAGACGGCGTCGCGCCGGAGCGGCAGCAGGCCGTGCTCGAGCACGGCCCGGCCATGCTCGACCTGGTCAGGTCCGCGACGCCGGTCGACTTCGCCTGGGTACCGAACTATTCCGACTACTACCCGGAGGCGCCGGGCGGCCTGGCCAGCGGCCGGTCCATCGAACCGGTACCGCTCGACGGGCGGGTACTCGGCTCCGAGCTCGGCCGGCTGAACCCGCCCTACCTGCCCGCGCCGGACGGCGTGGCCATCACGCAGGCCGACTACCGCTGGCTGAGCCTGGGCACCAGCCACCCGCGCGCGATCTGGACCACCGTCAAGGTGGCGGGGCGGACGGCCAGGACCAAGCTGCTCCGCCAGCGCATCATGAGCCTGGGGCAGGCACTCGCGGCCGGGCTGCGGGCCGGGCTGGCGTCCGCGGGCGTCCCGGTCTGGCTGGACACCCCGATGACGGGGCTGCTGATCGAGGATGGCAAGGTGACCGGCCTGCATGCCACCAGGGACGGCGAGCCCGTGACTGTCAGGGCACGGCGCGGCGTCCTGCTCGCGACCGGCGGCTTCGAGCGGAACGCCGCCATGCGAGCCGAGTACCAGCGCCAGCCCGTCGGCGCGGACTGGACGACGGGCTCGCCGGGCAACACCGGCGACGGCATCCTCGCCGGCCAGGCAGCCGGGGGCGCACTCGACCTGATGGACGATGCCTGGTGGGGACCGTCGATCCCGCTGACCGGCGGGCCGTTCTTCTGCCTGTCCGAGCGGTCGCTGCCCGGCTGCATCCTGGTCAACGCCGCCGGCCAGCGATTCGTCAACGAGGCCGCGCCGTACGTCGACGCGGTGCACGCCATGTACGACAGGAACACCGACGACAAGCCGCACATCCCGGCCTGGCTGATCCTCGATCAGCGGTACCGGAACAGGTACGTGTTCGCCGGCCGGCCCCCGCGCAAGAACCTGCCGCGCCGCTGGTACGCGGCCGGAGCAGTCTTCCGGGCCGACGATCTCCCCGGGCTAGCCGGCCAGATCGGCGTCTCGGCCGACGGCCTCGCCGAGACGGTCGAGCGGTTCAACGGCTTCGCCCGGTCCGGGAAGGACGAGGACTTCGGCCGCGGCGACTCGGCGTACGACCATTACTACGGCGACCCGCGCTGCCGCCCGAACCCGAACCTGGCTCCGCTGGCCCAGCCGCCTTTCTACGCGGTCAAGATCGTACCCGGCGACCTGGGCACCAAGGGCGGGCTGCGGACCGACGAGCGGGCTCGCGTGCTGCGCCAGGACGGCAGCGTGATCGCCGGCCTGTACGCGGCGGGCAACGCCAGCGCGGCCGTGATGGGGCACAGCTACGCCGGCGCGGGCGCGACCATCGGCCCGGCGATGACGTTCGGCTACATCGCCGTGCTCGACATGGCGCACCGCGAGGAGTGATCACCAGCCCACCCTGACCGGGAGATCCTTCCGTCCGCAGGCTTCGCGGATGGATACGCACACTCATCGCCGTGCACCCACCCGGCATACAACAGCGATGGGCCACCACCCGTGCTCTATCAACACCCATGGGCCATCGCTGTTGTACTGCACGCAGGCCGCGGGCCCTTCCGGTCGCGTAAGCCCTTTTCCTGTTCGCTGAATAGTGCTATATGATATAGCACTATGATCACCAGTCCAACCGCGCCGGGCGGCGGAGCCGCGAGCGAGATCGAAGTTCTCATCACCGAGGCCCGGAAGCGCGCCAAGCGCCGCCGCCGGGTCACGGTACTCGTGATCAGCCTGGTGGTTCTCGTCGTCGCGAGCACGACCGCGGCGACGATCTGGATAACCGGCCGGCCTTCGACGACGGTTCCGGCGGTCCCGCGTCGGCGAGCCGTGATGGCGTCGTCACGGCTACATCGCGGCGTGCGCGGCGCAGGACAACGCGCCGTCCACGCCCTATCAAGGTGGCGTTGTCAAGGTTCTGCGCGGCTACTCTCGCAGCACCAACGTGAGAATCAAAGGTGCCCGGCTGCTCGTGCTGCCCGCCGCGGTGGTCGCTACTCAGCGGATCGGGCCAGGTCAGAGGTTCTCGTTCCGGCTCGCCCCCGGTCACTACGTCCTACTCGCCCAGTTCCGCGACGGCGCACACCTCGCGCTGGCGTTCAGCCAGGGCGGCCGCGTCGTGCGGATGCCCTACACCCAGGCCGGGCCGGCCTATCAGTTCTGGGGCGTCTCGGTGACCGCGGACTCGCGCCAGTTCGCCGCCATCCCCAGCGGCTGCATGTGATGGCCGTTACCGGCAGGCGGGCGGAACTGGGTACGCGCGGATGTCGGACGTCGCGCCGGACCCGCTGATCGTGAAGCTGACGTAGATGGTGTCGGCCGCCGCGGCCAGGGCGGCTGGCTGTCCGTGCGCGCGGAGGGTCGACACCGGGCCCATCCGGCTCCGGTAGCTCTGCGACTTGACCGTGCCGACGGAGCAGCCCAGGACCCGCGCCGTCTCGGCTTCGGTCAGGTCGTCGAAGTAGCGGAGCACCAGCACCGCGACGCGGCACCGGCGCTCAGCGCCAGGGCCGTCCCGGCCACTGCTAGGGTCAGCGCGCCGGCCGCCCACGCCCGGCATCTGAGAAGTCGCGAAGTGTGCATTATTTCCGCTCCTGTAATGATCTACGCCATCTGAGTGGCGAATAAGCATACATTAGCCACTTGAAGGTGTCTTAGGCGGTCGAGGCGGTCGAGGCGGTCGAGTCGGTGCTTATACGCCGAACATCCACCTAAGCCGGAGTCCCCCGCCGTCCGGTCAGGCTGCACCCAGGATCAGGCCGCTGGTGGGGACGCCGGTGCCGGCCGTCACCAGGACCGGACCGTCGCCAGCGACCTGGTTGACCGACGTGCCGCGGACCTGCCTGACCGCCTCGGCAATCCCGTTCATGCCGTGAATGTAGGCCTCGCCGAGCTGGCCGCCATGCGTATTCACTGGCAGCCTGCCGCCCAGTTCGATGCCGCCGCCGGCGATGAAGTGCCTGGCCTCGCCCCGCGGGCAGAATCCGAGTTCCTCCAGCTGCATCAGCACGTACGGCGTGAAATGGTCGTAGAGAACGGCGGTCCTGATCTCGGCCGGGCCGATTCCCGCGTGCTGCCACAACTGCCGGGCGACGACGCCCATCTCCGGCAGCCCGGTCAGCTCGTCTCGGTAGTAGCTGGTCATGGTGAACTGGTCGGGGCCGGCCCCCTGGGCCGCCGCCAGGATGACCGCCGGGTCAGCCCGCAGGTCGCGGGCCCGGTCCAGGCTGGTCACCACGATCGCGACCGCGCCGTCGCTCTCCTGGCAGCAGTCGAGCAGCCGCAGCGGCTCGGCGATCCACCGGGAGGCCTGATGCTCGGCCAGCGTGATGGGCTGGCCGTAGAACCAGGCGTTCGGATTGGCCGCGGCATGCTTCCGGTCGGCGACCGCGACGGTGCCGAAGTCAGCGCTCGTCGCTCCGTAGACGTGCATGTAGCGCCGTGCGGCCATCGCCACCGTAGCCGCTGGCGTCGACAGTCCCATCGGGTAATGCCAGCCGTTGTCGATGCCCGAGGACGTCGGCGCTGTCACCGCACCGACCGCGACCTGGCCGAACCGGCGGCCCGACCGCTCGTTCAGCGCCCGGTAGCACACCACGACATCGGCCGCGCCGGTCGCGACGGCCATCGCCGCCTGGTGCACGGTCGCGCACGCGGCTCCGCCGCCGTACCCGATCTGGCTGAAGAAGGTCAGCTCGCCGATCCCGAGCTCGCGGGCGACCGCCACCTCCGCGTTGCTGTCCATGGTGAAGGTAACGAGCCCTCGCACGTCTGCCGGGCGCAGGCCGGCGTCGTCCAGCGCGGCCCTGACCGCCTCGACGGCCAGCCTGAGCTCGCTGCGACCGGAGTCCTTGGAGAACTCGGTCGCCCCGATCCCGGCGATCGCGGCGGCGGGAGTTCGTGCACCTGAGGTCATGACTGGCTCCGGGGAACGTCGAGCACCGCGGACGCGATGATGTGATCTCCGAGGCTGCACCGACCGGTGACGCTGACCTCATACCGGTCCGCGCCGGCCAGGACGGTGTGCCCGGCGACCTGGCCGGAGAAGGTCAGCGTGTCGCCGGCGTAGCACGGGACGCCGAGCCTGAGCTTGGTCTCGCGCAGCAGGGCCTGCGGGCCGGCCCATTGCGACACGAACCGCTGGACCAGCCCGGTGTCGGTGAGGATGTTGACGAAGATGTCCTTGCTGCCGTTGGCGACCGCCAGGTCCCGGTCGTGGTGGACGGGGGTGAAGTCGCGGGTCGCCAGCGCGCTCGCGACCACGAAGGTCGCGCTGACGTCGACGGCCATCGCGGGCAGCTCAGCCGGCGCCGGGCCCGGATCGCCGGCGGGCTCGGCCGGCCGCCAGGCCGGGAGGGTCAGCTCGTCGTCGACCCGCAGGTACTCGATCTGGACCGGCATGCCGATCCGGACCTGGTCAGCGGCGACGCCGGGCATCTCGGCGAGCAGCCGCACGCCCTCGTCCAGCTCGACCAGGGCGATGACGAGCGGCAGCTGCTTTCCGGGGACAGGCGGATGGTGGTGCACGACGTAGCTGAACACCGTGCCCCGGCCGGCCGCCCGCACGTACCCGGGATCGGCTGAGCCGCACTGCGGGCACATCGGGCCCGGCGGGTGCCGCAGCGCGCCGCACGCCCCGCAGTGCTGGATCCGCAGCTCGCCGGCCGACATGCCGTGCCAGAAGAACCTGGTGTCGGGCGAGATCACCGGCCGCATGACGAAGCCGCCCGGCGGCACAGCGGCCTGGGCCGCCGGCGGCTGCGAGGCGCGCTCGCCGGCCGCGGCGGCCGGGCGGAACTTCAGGATCCTGAAGTCCATCGTCGCGACCGCTTCGTCACCGCTGTACCAGGTATTGCGGGTCGTGAAGAACCAGCCTTCCCCGAGCGCCGTCCGCTTCGGGCCGATCAGGTCGATCAGGCTCACCCTGAGCGTCAGCCGCTCGCCGTGCCGCAGGTACCGGTGGAAGACGTGGTCGGAGTTGGTCGCCACCACCGACGTGTAGCCGACCTCCTCGAGCACCGTCACGATCTGGCTCATCGGATCGCTGCCATCGCCGGCCCGCCGCTGTCCCGGCATCGTCCAGACCTGGGCCATCGCGGGCGGCGCGACCAAGCCGCCGTGCACCGACGCGGCCGCGTACTCCGGGTCGGTATAGACCGGGTTGGCGTCGCCGATCGCCTCGACCCAGTTCTCGATGATCGGCAGGTTCACCGGATCGCGGGCGACCCGCGGGCTGCTCTCGCCGAGCGCCATGATCCGCTGCGCCTCCGCGCGGATCCGGTCCGCCGCGTCCTGCGTCACCTCAGCTGCCAGCATTCTCACCCATCTCATCGCACCTTGCCCGTCACGGCAGACCGGGCATCGTCAGCGCGGCACCCTCGGCAGCCGCAGGCCAGCGGTCGCGATCAGCTCGCGCTGGACCTCGTTCACCCCGCCGCCGAACGTCAGCACCAGGTTCCGCTTGCCCTGCACGTCCAGCCAGGTCATCAGCTCGGCGGTCGGATCGTCAGCCGGATCACCGTGCCGTCCGACGACGTCGGCCAGGAGCTGGCCGAGCCGCTGGATCCGCTCGGAGGAGAACACTTTCGTCGCCGACGCGTCCGCGATCTCGACCGTCTCTGCCACCGCGACCTGCCAGTTCAGCAGCTCGTTGACGCGCAGGCTCGCGCCGGTCTCGGCCAGCGCCCGGCGCACGTCGGGCTGCCCGGCGACCGGCTGCCCGTCAGGGCCGCGAGTCGCCTGCGCCCAGCGGAGCACCCGGTCGTGCAGGGCGCCGAGCCGGCCAGCCGGGCCGAGCATGACCCGCTCGTGGTTGAGCTGGGCGGTGACCAGCCGCCAGCCCTGGTTCTCCGCCCCGACCCGCAGGCCGGCCGGGACCCGCACGTCGGAGTAGTACGTCGCGTTGACATGGTGCGCGCCGTCGCAGGTAATGATCGGGGTCCAGGAGAACCCGGGATCGGTCGCATCCACGATCAGGATCGAGATCCCCTTGTGCTTGGGAGCGTCCGGATCGGTGCGGCAGGCCAGCCAGATGTAGTCAGCGTCATGGGCCCCGGTCGTGAAGATCTTCTGGCCGTTGACGATGTACGTGTCACCGTCCCTGACAGCCCGTGTGGTCAGCGACGCGAGATCCGTGCCGGCGCCCGGCTCGGTGTAGCCGATCGCGAAATGCACCTCGCCAGCCAGGATCTTCGGCAGGAAGATCGCCTTCTGCTCGTCAGTGCCGTACGCCTGCAGGGTCGGGCCGACAGTCTGCAGGGTGACCGACGGCAGCGGCACGTCGGCCCTGGACGCCTCGCTGACGAAGATCTGCTGCTCGATCTGGCCGAAACCGCGGCCGCCGTACTCCGCTGGCCAGCCGACTCCGAGCCAGCCGTCGCTGCCCATCTGGCGGATCAGCCGCTGGTAGGCCTGGCCATGCCGGTCGGTCCGCATGGCCTCGCTCTGCTCCGGCGTGATCAGCCCGGCGAAATACCCGCGGAGCTCGTCCCGCAGCGCCCGCTGTGCCCCGGTCAGCTCGATGAATATGCCCGCCCCACCGGTCCGATTTTCATGATCCTGGTCGTCTGTCAGTCGTATCGACTGAGAATCGTCCACGATCATGGAATTGGCGAGGGCCCGTGGGGCGGCGGGGGTCTGCGGGGCGGCGGGAGCGGCGGGAGCGGCGGGAGCGGGCGCCCCGGCCAGCAGGTCGAGGCGGTAGTCGGCGCCGCCGACGAACCTGGCCAGGTCGGTGATCATGGCCGAGTAGCGGTGCAGCGGGTAGCTGATGTCCATCCCGATCCCGCCGTGCAGCTGATGGCAGGTGCGCAGCGCCGCCGGAGCCTCGCGGGCGAGCCAGTACGCGGCCACGCCGGCGTCCTGTTCCGCATCGAGCCCGGCCGACAGCCGCCAGCAGGCCGACAGCGCGGCCAGGTGCAGCGTCCTGCTGGTGATGTAGACGTCGGCGGCCTGCCCGGCGACCGCCTGGAATGTCGCGAGCGGCCGGCCGAACTGCTCGCGCGTGGCCACGTAACGCGCGGTCAGGTCGAGCGCCCCGGCGACCGCTCCGTCCGCCATCGCGGCCGCTCCGGCGGCGGCCAGCAGGTACAGGTCGTCGAGGGCCGCGCCGGTCTCCTCATCGGCCCCGAGGACGCCGGCCACCGGGGCGGCGTCCAGCCGGACGGTGTACTCGGGCGAGCCTGCGGACGCCGGCGTCCGCACGACGCTGACCCCGCGGCCGGCCGCATCGACCAGCACGACCGCCCGGCCGCCGCCGGCGATCGCGGCCGGCACCAGGATCCAGCGCGCCTGGCCGGCGAACGGCACCCCGATCTTCGTGCCGCTGACGGTGCCCGATCCGGCCGCGTCCAGCACGGCGACCGTGGCCGGCTCGGCGGGCATCCCCGCCGATCGCTCCCGGACGCCGGCGGTCAGGATCGTCTCGCCGCTGCCCACCCCGGCTAGCACCCGTTCGGCCAGCTCACGGTGGCCCCACCGGGCCACGGGAAGCGCCCCGAGCATGATCGTCGCGAGCGCCGGGACCTGTGCCGCCTGCCGCCCGACCTCGGTGAGCAGCACCGCCGCGTCGAGCACTCCCAGATCGTCGCCGCCCATCCAGCCGGGCAGCGTCAGCGCCAGCAGCCCGGCCTTGGCCAGCGCCTGCCATCCGGTCAGGTCGCCGTCGTCGCTGCTCGCCGCGCCCGCATGCCCGGCGAGCACCTCGGCCGCCGAGGCCGCGATTACCCGCTGGGCCTCATCGAGCTCGAAGTTCATTCAGCGCGCCTCCCTGGGCAGGCCGAGCACCCGTTCGGCCACCAGAGAGAGCAGGATCTGGCTGGTGCCGCCCGCGATGCTCAGGCACCTGGTCAGCAGGAAGCTGTCCACCGCGTCGGCCGCGGCCCCGTCGGCCGCCGCGCCCTGGAGGCCGGCCAGC
>JADGPC010000306.1 GCA_017882645.1 Streptosporangiales bacterium
CCGCGCCTAGGCTGTGGACAGCTTCGCCGGCTTGTGTGGACCGGCCGAGCCCGGCGGTGCCATGATCTCCGGTACCGCGCCGGAACGCAGCGTTGCACATGCTGTGGAAAAACCTGTTGACCACATGTTGGGGGGCGCGAGGTGATCGGCCGATGAGCGAACCAGACCTCGCCGAGATCTGGGCCAGGTCGCTGAACGACCTCGCCGACATGCAGATCGAGCCATATCAGCGCGCCTGGCTCCAGCTGACCAGGCCGCTGGGCCTGGTGGAGAACACCGCGCTGATCGCGACCCCGAACGAGTTCGCCAAGGACCAGCTGGAAAACCGGCTCAGGGCACTGATCACCAACGCCCTGTCGCGCGAGCTCGGACGCAGCATCCAGCTGGCCGTCATCATCGACCCGGCCGTCACGTCCGCGCTGCCCTCGCCGGACGAGAACCAGTACGCCACCGACCCGCTCGGCATCAGGATGCCGTTCGGAGCAGTCACCGACCGGTCAGCAGGCATCGGGTCCGCGCCGTCCCACCTCGACGGCCATGACGGAGCCGACGCCCGCGACAACGGCCGCCAGGACAGCGCGGCCGGCCCGAGCACGCGCCCCGGCCACGGCGGCCAGCAGGACGGCTTCGGGATGGACCACGGCCCGCTCCAGCCCGGACCGGCTGGCCTGCCGCACCGGCCCGGCCAGCGGGCCACGCACGAGGCTGACGGGCCGGATGGCAGCCGTGGCCCAGGCCTTGGCCACGGCATCGGTTCCGGCCTGGGGTCACCCCGCCACGACCAGGGCGAGAACGGCCACCGGGGCGACGGCCGCGGCGGGCTGTCCTCGTCCGGCGGCGTGCCGGGCAACGGCCTGCCGGGCAACGGCGCGGCCCGGCCGACCCAGACCAGGCTCAATCCGAAGTACACCTTCGAGACCTTCGTGATCGGATCGAGCAACAGGTTCGCCCACGCCGCGGCCGTCGCCGTCGCCGAGGCCCCGGCCAAGGCCTACAACCCGCTGTTCATCTACGGCGACTCCGGGCTCGGCAAGACCCACCTGCTGCACGCCATCGGCCACTACGCGCAGAGCCTGTACCAGGGTGTTCGCGTCCGGTACGTCAGCTCGGAAGAGTTCACCAACGACTTCATCAACATGATCAGGGACGGCAAGCAGGACGGCTTCCGCCGCCGGTACCGCGACGTCGACGTGCTGCTGGTCGACGACATCCAGTTCCTGGAGAACAAGGAAGGAACCCAGGAGGAGTTCTTCCACACGTTCAACACGCTGCACAACGCGACCAAGCAGATCGTGATCTCGAGTGACCGCGCGCCGAAGCGCCTGGTCACGCTGGAAGACCGGCTGCGGAGCCGGTTCGAGTGGGGCCTGCTGACCGACATTCAGCCGCCCGAACTCGAGACCAGGATCGCGATCCTGCGCAAGAAGGCCGTGCAGGACAGGCTCAACGCCCCGCCCGAGGCGCTCGAGTACATCGCCAGCCGGATCTCGACCAATATCAGGGAGCTCGAGGGCGCGCTGATCAGGGTCAGCGCGTTCGCCAGCCTGAACCGCCAGTCCGTCGATCTCCAGCTCGCCGAGTTCGTGCTCAAGGACCTCATCCCGGAAGCACAGGGACCCGAGATCACCGCCGCCACGATCATGGGCCAGACCGCCTCCTACTTCGGCCTGTCCATCGACGACCTGTGCGGCACCTCCCGGTCCCGCGTCCTGGTCACCGCCCGGCAGATCGCCATGTACCTGTGCCGGGAGCTGACCGACCTGTCGCTGCCCAAGATCGGCCAGCACTTCGGCGGACGGGATCACACCACGGTCATGCACGCCGACCGCAAGATCAGGTCCCTGATGGCTGAGCGCCGCTCGATCTACAACCAGGTCACCGAGCTCACTAACCGGATCAAGCAGCAGGCACTCCCCAGCTGATCCGCCGCGACGGGGACCAAATCGGCCTGCACGGCCGCTAACCGGGTCAGGCTGGACGACAGTGCGCACCCAGGTCCACACTCAGCGTGACGACACACTCGCACAAGCCGGACGGTTATCACTTTCCGTACACACAGGCTGTGGATGACCTTGTGGATGACCCTGCGGATAGGTGGCACGTAACTGGGACCGGGCCGGGGACAACGCGGGTCCCGACCCGGTCAGCAGCCGCCACGTGCACAGCCCGGCGCCCGGCCACGCGACTTATCCACCCTGGCTGTGCACGAAATAGCGGCGCTGACCTGCACAGACGCGGTTATCCCCAGAATCCACCCCGCCTATTACGACTACCACTTATCTATTTACCGAGATCCAAAGAACCAAGTAGCGCCGCACCTGCTCGAACTCCGGGCTAACCCAATCCGGGGCCACCCCGGTCCGCCCTCACCGAAGCCAGGGCCGCCAACCCCCACGCAGGCTAGGCTTTCGGAAGCAGATCAACGTCCCGCATGGCAGCGGTGCCGGGCCAAGAACTCGCCTCGCGCCGCCTGCTCCGCCAGGGAGTGAGATGGAAGGCGGCTTGCCGTGCAGATCACCGTCGAACGAGATGCCTTCGCCGATGCGGTGGCCTGGACAGCACGCGCCCTGCCCGCCAGGCCCACGGTCCCCGTCCTGGCCGGAATGCGGCTGCACGCCGAGGGCGGCGAGCTGACGCTCTCCAGCTTCGACTATGACGTCTCGGCCCTGGCCAAGATCGGTGTCGATACCCAGGCGCCAGGCAGCGCGCTCGTCTCTGGCCGCCTGCTCGCCGAGATCAGCAGGAGCCTTCCAGGCCGCCCGGTGCAGATCAACTCCGACGGCGGCCGTGCCGTTCTCACCTGCGGCAGCGCCACGTTCAACCTGCTGACGATGCCGGAAGACGAGTACCCCGCGCTGCCCGAGATGCCGCCCGCGGCCGGCGCGGTCGGCAGCGACGCGTTCGCCACGGCCGTGAGCCAGACGGCGGTCGCCGCCGGGCGGGACGACACCCTGCCATCGCTGACCGGCGTGCGGATCGAGATCGAGGGCGACGTTCTCACGCTGATCTCCACCGACCGGTACCGGCTGGCCGTCCGCGAGCTGCGCTGGACTCCGGCCCGCCCCGAACTGTCGGCCGCCGTTCTCGTCCCCGCCAAGGCGCTGACCGACACGGCCCGCTCGCTGACCACGTCCGCCGAGGTGTCGATCGCCCTCGCCCTGCCCGGCGGGGACGCCGCGGCCGGCCAGCCCGGCGCGGGTCAGTATGGGGCCGGCGACGGCATGATCGGGTTCGAGGCCGGCGGCCGCCGCACCACCACGCGGCTGCTGAGCGGCGAGTTCCCGCGTTACCGCACCCTGCTGCCCTCGACGGTCAACGCGACCGCCGAGGTGTCGACCAGCCTGCTCGCGGAGTCGGTCCGCCGGGTCGCCCTGGTCGCCGAGCGCAACACTGCCGTCCGGCTCAGCTTCAGTTCGGGCCAGCTCACGCTGGAGGCCGGAACGGGTGACGAGGCACAGGCCGACGAGGTCATCGAGGCCGGCTTCGACGGCGAGGACCTGACGATCGCGTTCAACCCGAACTACCTGCTCGACGGGCTGGCCAACATGGACAGCGACATGACCAGGATCGCGTTCACCGAGCCGGGCAAGCCGGCCCTGCTGACCGGCAAGCCGGGACCGGACGGCACGCCGGACTATCGCTACCTGCTGATGCCGTTCCGCCTCAACAGCTGAGCGGGTCCGTCGGCGTGACGCGTTAGTCTGCCAGGCGTGCACGTGGCCAGGCTCGCCCTCACCGACTTCCGCTGCTACCAGTCGGCGGACGTCACCCTCGGCCCCGGCGTGACGACTTTCACCGGTCCCAACGGGGCGGGCAAGACCAACCTGATCGAGGCCGCCTATTACTTGGCGACGTTCGGCAGCCACCGGGTCGCGGCCGACGCGGCCATGATCAGATCGGGCGCCGACCGGGCGATCCTGCGAGCGTCGGTCCGGTCGGCCGCCAGGGACAGCCTGGTCGAGATCGAGCTCAACTCCGGGCGGGCCAACCGGGTCAGGCTCAACCGGGCGCCGCTGAGCAGGCCGCGGGATGCGCTCGGCACGCTGCGGTGCGTCCTGTTCGCGCCCGAGGACCTCGCGATCGTGAAGGGGGACCCGGCTGAGCGCCGCCGCTATCTCGACGACCTGCTGGTGGCCAGCCGCCCGCGGTACGCGGCAGTGCGGGCCGACTACGAGCGGGTGGTGAAGCAGCGCAGCGCCCTGCTGAAGTCGGCCAGGGCAGCCGGCCGCGGCGAGCCGCCCGGCCTCGATGTCTGGGACGATCAGCTGATCACCCACGGTACCGAGCTCACCGCCGGCCGGCTCAGGCTCACCGGGGCGCTCCGGCCGCTGATCACGGCGCGCTATGACGACGTGTCCGGCGGCTCGCAGGGCGCGTCGATCAGCTACCGGCAGGGCTCGGAGCGGTCCGCGGTGTTCGATCCCGAACCGGAGCCGGCCAAGCTGGCCCAGACCATGCGCGACTCGC
>JADGPC010000307.1 GCA_017882645.1 Streptosporangiales bacterium
CAGCACTCGCCGTCCCATGCCCCGGCCAAGCCCCAGCATGCGGCCAAGCCCGCCGCCAAGGCCGCGCACAAGGCGCCGGCCCGGCACGCGGCGCCCCGGCATGCGGCGCCCAAGCCGTACCTCATCTACGACTCAGTCACGCCGTCGGCGCTTCCGCACCACAACGTGAATGCCGTCTACGCCACGGGCAACTACGCTGCCTCGCATACCCAGGTGGCCGGGCGGCACGTGATGTGGATCGACACCACCGGGTCGGACCACGCGGCCTCGGTCCTTGACGTCGAGCCCGGTGACGCCACGCCGTCCATGGCCGCGAGCTGGGCCAGGCAGCGACTGACCGCCGACCCGCACGCCCTGGCGCGCATCTACACCATGCGCTCGGAGTGGTCGGCCGCGAAGGCCGCCATCGACAACCTGCCGGCGTCGATGCGCTCGCACGTCCGGTGGTGGATCGCGGACCCGACCGGCTACGCGCACGTCGTACCCGGCTCGGACGCCACCCAGTGGTACTGGGGATCCAGCTACGACATCACGACCGCGACCCCGCGCTTCTAGCAGCCGGGCCAGACGGCCACGACCTGCGGTCCCGGGCGACACACGCCCGGGACCGCAGGTCCTTCGCGTCAGAACACTCGCACCGCCCGACAGCCTCACGGCCCGTCGGCCACGACGGCCGGCGCCGGTCGTACCGAGCAGGAGTTATCACGACTTTGGAGGCCGCAAAAGGCATAATACGGGCGTGATCATGACGCAAAGTCGTGAGGAGTCAGGGACCGGCTAGCAAACTAACCCAATTGACGGAATTCGCAGGCGGCTCCATTCTGGACCGGCCGCTTCCGCGCTGCTGGAAGGACCGAGATGACCGGCCCGGCCCGATTTGACACCATCCGCACGGACAGGCTGCTGATGCGGCGCTGGCTCGAGTCCGATCGCGAGCCCTTCGCCGCCCTGAACGCCGACCCGGAGACCATGGTGTACTTCCCCGAGCTGCTCGACCGGCCCGCCAGCGACGCGCTTGCCGATCGCATCGAGGAGCGGTTCGACCGGCTGGGATACGGGCTCTGGGCCCTGGAGGTCACCGAGACCGGCAAGTTCATCGGGTTCACCGGACTCAGCCCGATGCCGGATGACGTGCCTGGAGCGGGCGGCGTCGAGGTTGGCTGGCGGCTGGCCAAGCGCGCCTGGCATCACGGCTACGCGACGGAAGCGGCCAGGGCCGCCCTCCGGGTGGCCTTCGACGGCGTCGGCGTGAGCGAGATCTGGTCCATGACGGCCGTGCTCAACGAGCCATCCCAAGCCGTCATGCGGCGGCTCGGACTGACCTGGGTGGCCAGTTTCGATCATCCGAGGGTGCCGGCCGGCCATCGGCTGCAGCCGCACGTCACCTATCACCTGGCCAGGCCCGCGGCGTCCTGACCACCCGGCGCCCGGTGCTGACCGGGACCTGACGGCAGCCGCGGTGGCTGACGCCCGCAGCCATGCCAGACGATTGACCGTTATCATGGCTATGCGGCCGTTCCCGCCTCATCTCACGCATGTCGGTGTGCCGGCAGTCTGGTGCGCGGGCGGCTGACGCAGTCCGAGCACAGGAGGTACGGAGCATGGAGAAGTTGCTGACCGCCGGGCACCTGGAGCTGCTCCGCAAGGAATTCGTCGAGAACCCGGCCTACCGGCTGGCGCAGAACGCCGTCACGCGGGTGGCGGTCGACGACGTGGCCATCAACCGGGAAATCGTCAACAGCACCGATCACTCGCTGTCTACCCTCCTGGACGACTGGAAGGTCACCAATCAGGAGCGTAGCGGCCGGTGCTGGCTGTTCGCCGGACTCAATCTGCTGCGCGTCGGCGCCATGAAGAAGATGGGTCTCAAGGACTTCGAGTTCTCGCAGAACTACGCGATGTTCTGGGACAAGATCGAGCGCGCCAACTACTTCCTGGAGGCCGTGGTCGAGACAGCCGATCGTGACATTGACGACCGGACCGTCGCCTACTTGCTGCAGTCGGTGGCCGACGACGGCGGGCAGTGGAACATGTTCGTGGCCATCGTCGCCAAGCACGGCCTGGTGCCCAAGTCGTTCATGCCGGAGACCAACAGCTCGTCCAACACGTCCCGGATGAACTCCGTCCTGCGCAATCTCCTGCGCCAGGGAGCCAGGTCCGTGCGCGAGGCAGCAACCAGGGGCCTCGACGCGGCCCGGGCCGAGAAGGCGGACGTCCTCGAGGTCATCTACCGCGTGCTGTGCATTCACCTCGGCACCCCGCCGGACCAATTCGACTGGCAGTGGACCGACAAGGACCGTGCGTTCCACCGGGACGGCGTGCTGACCCCCCAGGAGTTCGCGGCCAAGTATGTCGACCTTCCGCTCGCCGACTACGTCTGCCTCGTTCATGACCCGCGCCGGTCGAGCCCGACCGGCCGGACCTTCACGGTCGAGTACCTCGGCAACGTGCTCGGCGCTCCGCCCGTCACCTACCTGAACGTCGACATGCCGCTGATCAAGGACATCGCGTCGCGGACGCTGCAGCAAGGCGAGCCGGTGTGGTTCGGCTGCGATGTCGGCAAGATGATGAGCAACGACTACGCCGTGTGGGATGCCAAGCTCTACGACCTGCCCGCGGTCTACGACACGGCCTTCACCCTCACCAAGGCCGACCGGCTCGTCTTCCACGAGACCCAGATGACCCACGCCATGCTCTTCACTGGAGTCGACGTCCTCGACGGCGTAACCCGCCGGTGGCGGGTGGAGAACAGCTGGGGCGCCGACCGGGGCAAGGATGGCTTCTACACCATGAACGACTCGTGGTTCGACGAGTACGTCTTCGAGATCGCCGCGCGGCGCGGCGCGCTCCCCGCAGACCTCCAGCAGGCGCTCGAAACGGAGCCGATCGTGCTGCCTGCCTGGGACCCGATGGGCGCACTAGCCCGCTAGCGGCCTGCTCGCGCGGTCAGGCGTCAGGGCCCTGGTCCGCGATCCGGAAGGCAAGGTCACCCTGCTCGTCGACCTGCGCGTCGAGGGCCTTGTCGTCGAGCACCTCGGCCGCGCCGGCTTCGAGGAAGACCCGCGCTCCGCCTTCCTCGACCACCTGGTCACCGGCGACGGGGCCTTCAGCCAGGGCGAGCTGGAACGACGGCGGCCCCTCGCCCTGCGCCATGATGCGCAGGCCTGTCTCCCCTGGCAGGTCCGGCTGCGACGTCAGGCTTCGGATCGCGGAAACTGCACTTTCGGTGAGCGTGAGCATGACTGGCTCCTCACTGCAGGATCGGGCAATGCGCGTTGCCGTACCCAGTCTCGGCCGGCCCAACCGGCACGAGGGGAATAGTTCACCCGCGGCCGCAGCACCGGCCAGCGGAAGGCCAAAGGCGGATGGGTGACCGCCGGGAGACCCCACCGGGTACCGAGTACCACCGCGACCGCGGCCGGGGCCGCCAGCAGCAGGACCGTCGTCCAGCCGGGCAGCTGGGCGACGCCGGTCACCAAGGTGTCGATGATCTGGCCTGGCGGCACGTATTAGTGCCCGCCGCCCGCCGGCGCGCGGGCAACGAAGACGCCGCGCATCAGGCACGCGGTCGGATCGAAGCCGGAGCGGACCGAGCCGTAGGCGGCCTGGTCCTGCGCCCCGGTCCGGTACCGCGGGCAGCGAGAGCATCGGCGACGCTGGCCAGCGCGATGACGACGACAAGCATGGTTGCCACGCCGGTGAAGGCATTAAGGCAGACCATGTCGGTGGCCGGCAGCCATGACTGGCCGTACTCAAGGGTCGCCGACGGGATGCCTCCGGTGTTGGCGATCTCCATCCCGTTCAGGTAGTACACGTAGCGGGGTCCGTTCAGGACGTAGAGGGTCACGAAGCGATCCGCGGCGGACAGCCAGCGCCCAGGACAGTGCTGAGGCGGCGAGCCAGCAGGCCAGGTAGACGCTCAGCCGGAATGCGTGGGCAGCCGCTAGCGCGAACGCGCATCCCGCGGCGACGCTGTAGCCGAGACCGAAGACGGCTGCCGCGAGTGTGATTACCGACGCCTGGCCAGGCCGGACGAGCAGCAGCGATACGGGGATGCCGAGGACAGCGATCAGGCCGGCCACGAGTGCCAGCAGGAGAACACTGCCCACAGAACGCTGATCCTGGCGGGCGGCCGACCTCCCCGCAAGCCACCCTCACAACGACGGTCAGGTAAATGTCACCGTGGCATTTGGTGAACCATAGAAGTTCCTCAGGCGTCGTAATAGAACGACAAACGTTCATTCGCCCGGAAGAGGAATGCCATGCCACTGTCGCCCGGAACGGCCGGGGTAGTCACCGTCCTGGGCGCCGCGCTCGCGGTACTGACCGGGACGGCGGCTGCGGTCGCCCAGGCGGCGCCGACGCCCAGCAACTGGAGCCAGACGAACTCCGACAGCGCGCAAAGCCGGGCCAATCGGTCTGAGCACGTCCTGACCCGGTCGGCGGTGAGCCGGGTCCAGTATCGGCGCAGCGTGGTCGCCCCCGTTGACCTGCCTCGCCGGCAGGTATGCACCAGTGTCTCGATCGTGACGCCAGTGCTGACTGGCGGCCGCATGTACGCGGTCGCCAACGGCCGGCTCACCGCGTACAACCCGGGCACCGGAGCTGTTATCTGGCAGCGCCGACTGTCCGCCGGGGCCGACACCACCTCGCTGAACGCCGAGGCGCTGGCGGTGGCCGGCGGTCTGGTGGTCGTCGGCGAAGACAGCTGCGACTCGGTCAGCGACCCCAACGGGTTCGTTCAGGCATTCAAGGCCGCAACTGGCGCGCGGGCCTGGTCGAAGCCCATCACCCCGCTGGGCGGCGCCCTCGTGCAGATGGTGGTGTCCGGAGCCTACGTGGCCGCTGCCGGGGTATCACCCGGATCTGGCCAGGTCGTCTCCGTGCGCAAGCTTGCCACCGGGGCCCTGGCCTGGGATCGCCTGACGAACTCGTGCGCGCCGGCCTCGGTCCTGGTCATCGACCAGCTGGTGATCTCCGACCAGTGCGGCCAGAACCTGGCCGAGACGCTGAGCGCGAACCATCTCGCCACCGGCGCCCGGGCCTGGGGCCGTCCGGGTGCGTGGCAGATCCAGCGCGGCAACCTGGGCGGCGCGACCGGCGGCCACCTGTATGCCACCGATCCGTCCGGCGCGGTCGTCGACCTGAATCCGGCGACGGGAACGACCCGGTACACCCTTACCGGGGCGACTTCGGTGCTGGCCGTCGATGCATCCCAGGCGTACGCGGACTGCGGCAGTCTCGGCGTGTGCGCCTACGCCGCCGCAACCGGAAGCCGGAAGTGGAACGTCCAGCCTGGTACGCCGGCGCCGCTCCTCGCGGCCGCGGCCGACGGGGTGCTGTACCTGGATCAGGGGCCAGCGCTGAACACCAGCACCGGCCAGACCATCACCACCCTGTGGAACGGCGCGGCGACGGCGCTCGCGGTCGGAAATGGCCGGATCGCCGCTGTCACCGATCCGCGCGTGCTCGACCTCTACGGGTTGCCCGGATCGTGACCAGTTGCGCACTTCCGCAAATTGTCGAACGGTCACGCCCGCTAACGCGTCCGCCCTGACCCATGACTGGACCTGGGCGCCGCCTGCTCCGACAAACCCAGGCCATCCGGGCGGCCGGAAGCCAGCCCGACAGTGGTCAACGGCGTTGTCTACATCGGCGCTAATACCGGCACCTTCTACGCCGACCGCCTACGTCGCGGGCGGCGACGGTTACCTCTACGCGCTCGACGCGGCTACCTGTTCGGTGGACTGGAAGAGCGTGATCGGCATTCCGTCCACGACGGTCAACGACTACTTCGACTGGTCATCGCCGACGGTCGTGAACGGGAACATCTACGTCGGCGTAGCGTCCAACTGCGACGCACCGCTGGTGTCAGGCGGCCTCAAGGAGTACAGCCAGGCGACAGGAGCCCTGGAGAACTTCTATCACCCCTATCCGGGGCACTCGATCCAGCCCAGCATCTGGAGCAGCGCCGCGGTCGACCCGGCGGGCCAGAACGACTTCGTCACGACGGGTCACGGGCCGGGCGGAGACTCCGTGTCCGTCGTCAGGCTGAGCGCGTCCACGCTCGCGCGGGAGGATGCCTGGGCCGTTCCGACCACCGCGCATGGCTCGGATTCGGACTTCGGCGGGTCGCCGACGCTCTTCACGGCGACTCTCGGCGGCACGGCGACTCCCATGGTCGGAGCGTGCAACAAGAACATCACATTGTGGACCGAAGGTGTACTGCGCGCCGATCGGGTCGGACCAGGCCGGCCCGCCAGGTTTCCCTGCCGCCATGCGTAGTAGGTGCGGTCGCCGACGATGGACGGGGCGGGCGTCATCGCGGTCACCCAGTATGGCTACGGCACGACGGCTAAGAGCTATGACGTCATCGTGCTCGACGCCGCCACCGGATCGGTGCTCAACAGCATCAACATCGGACTCGACTTCGGCCAGCCGGTCTTCGCCGACGACAAGATGTTCGTGCCGTCCCAGAACCGGGGCCTGATCGTCTACAGCCCGGCCGCGGTCACCGCGCCGACCGCCAGCTTCACGGTCAGCTGCACCGACCTGACGTGCGCTTTCGACGGCTCCGGGTCTACCGGCGGAGTGACCGGCTACGCCTGGGACTTCGGTGACGGGAGCGCCGGATCCGGCGTCACGGTCTCGCATACGTTCGGCAGCGCCGGCAGCTACCAGGTCAAGCTGACCGTCACCGGCCAGGGCGGGCTGACCGGCTCGCTGACCAAGCAGGTCACGGTACCGCCGACGGCTCGGCAGATCGCCTTCGTCGCGGCCGCCGATGCCAACGGCAACCAGCCGACCGAGACCGTCGCGGTCCCGTCGTCCGTCAGCTTCGGAGACGCCCTCGTCCTCATCGCGACCGGGGCGACGAACAGCCCCATCTCGGCGCCCGCCGGATGGACGCTGGTCGGCACCAATTCCGGCAACGGCGTGATGGTCACGTCGGTCTGGAGCAGGGTGGCCACCGCAGGCGACGCTGGCAGCGCCGTCACCGTGAACTTCAGCACCACGTTCCGCCGGGCCGGCGTCCAGCTGCTCGCCTACTCAGGGACCTCCCCGACCTCCCCGGTACTAGCGTTCGCCAGTCACTTCGACCACCTCACGACCTCGACCGCGACCACGCCGACGGTTTCCGTCACCAGCTCCGACATGCTCGCCACCGACGCGGGCGCGGCCGCAGCGGCCGGGACGGCTGGCGGCCTGATCGCCTCGACCGACCAGGCGTTCAGCGCTGACACGACGTTGACCCTGGTGCTGACTCCGTAGACCGCACCGGGCGACCGGGCCAGCACGGCGCCTTGGTCTAATAGGCGGATGGTCCGGCAGCGAATCCGTTTCCTGCGGTGGATCGGCCAGCGAGACCGCGACTTCGCTGCGCTGCGCCGCGCCGGGCGAACCGCGATCGTCATGCCGGGCATGTTCGCGCTGGGTGACTACGTGATCGGGAATCCCGAGGTCGCGACATTCGGGGCCTTCGGGGCATTCGCGATGCTGCTCCTGGTCGACTTCAGCGGTCCGCTGGCCACCCGGCTGCAGGCCGAGGCAGCGCTCGCCGTCGCCGGCGGCCTGCTGGTCTGCCTCGGCACTCTGGCGTCGCAGCGAGCCTGGCTGGCCGCGGTGGCGATGGCGGTGGTCGGCTTCGCGGTGATCTTCGCAGGCGTCGTCAGCTCGGTGCTGGCCGGGGCGACAACCGCACTCCTGCTGGCCTTCATCCTGCCGGTTTCCCTGGCCGCGCCCGTGTCGTCCGTTCCTGACCGGCTGGCCGGCTGGGGCCTGGCCAGCGCCGCGGCGCTGGCCGCCGTCGCACTGCTGTGGCCGGCGCCGGCTCGCGATCCGCTGCGCGCCGCGTCGGGCGCGGCGTGCCGGGCGCTGGCCGCCCGGCTGCGCGCGGAGGCCGCTTACCTAGCCAGCGGCGTGGACCAGCAACTCGCCGCCGATCACGGTCGTGCGGCTGAGCACGCGGACGAGGCGATCAGCGCGCTGCACCGCTCGTTCCTGGCCACCCCGTACCGCCCGACCGGACTCAGCACATCGGCTCGGGCCATCGTGCGCCTGGTGGACGAGATGAGCTGGCTGGATATCGTTATCACCGAATCCTGGCTGCGCGGCCGGCAGCCAGCCACCAGCCCGGCGGCCTGCGCGGTCAAGGTGGCCGCCGCCAACGTCCTGGACCGCGGAGCGGACCTGCTCGACGTGACGGGCGGCAGCGGCGACGCCCTGCGCACCGCGCAGACCGGACTGGCCGCCGCGCTGGCCGGGCTGGACGACAGCGCCATGGCTGACCTGCCGGTCCAGCGCGTCGCGGCCGCCGCGACCGGCCTGTCCGCGGAACCGGAACCGGGCGGTGAGTTCATCACGTCGCTCGACCCGGTCTTTCGCGCCCAGGAGGTCGGCTTCGCCGTCTCGCTCATCGGCCGCAACATCGAGCTGACCGCGGCCGCCGAGCGGCGCAGCTGGCATGCCCGGGTGCTCGGCCGCCTGCCCGCCGGGCTGCCGGGGACGATCTCAGCCGCGCAGCAGCGGGCGGCGTCGCACCTCGAGCGGCACTCGGTCTGGCTGCACAACAGCGTGCGCGGCGCGATCGGGCTGGGGCTGGCCGTGCTGATCGCGAGACTGACCGGGGTGCAGCACTCATTCTGGGTGGTCCTGGGCGCACTGTCGGTGCTGCGCTCGAACGCGCTGAGCACCGGGCAGGACATTGCCCGCGCGCTGGCGGGCACGGTGGCCGGGTTTGTCGTCGGCGGTGTCCTCCTGACGTTTATCGGCACGAACACGACGCTGCTGTGGTGCGTGCTGCCGGCGGCGGTCTTCCTGGCCGGGGTCGCTCCGGCCGCGATCTCGTTCGCGGCCGGGCAGGCCGCGTTCACGCTGACCCTGGTGATCTTGTTCAACATCATCGCCCCGGCCGGATGGCAGGTCGGGCTGCTGCGGGTCGAGGACATCGCGCTGGGGTGCGCGGTCAGCCTGGTCGTCGGCATGCTGTTCTGGCCGCGGGGCGCGAGGTCGGCGCTGCGCCGGGCACTGGCCGAGGCGTACGTCGCCAGCGCGGCCTACCTGGGCGGCACGGTGACCTTCGCGATGCTGCACTGCGACGGCCGGGCCAGCGCGCCGGCGCCGCCTGCCGAGGACGCATCCCGCGCCGACGCGGCCGCCAGGCGACTGGATGACGCGTTCCGGACGTACCTGGCCGAGCGTGGCGCCAAGCCCATCCCGCTGACCGAGGTGACCAGGCTGGTCACCGGAGTCGCCGCCCTTCGCCTGACCGCCGACGCCGTGCTGGACCTGTGGCAGCGCGAAGACGGTGAGCCGGCCGGCGACCGGGCGGCCGCCCGCCGGGAAATCCTGGACACGGCACTGGGCGTGCGGCAGTGGTATGACGAACTGGCGGCCGACCTGATCAGGGGCCACGAACCGCGCGAGCCACTGGGCCACGACAAGGCTGCCGACAATCGCCTTGTCCAGGCCGTCCGCCAGGACCTGGCCAGCGAGGACGGCACCGCAAGCGCGACCGCCGTCCGGATGATCTGGACCGGAGAGCACCTCGACGCGGCTCGCCGCCTGCAGAGCGCCATCCTCGCCCCGGCGCGCACCGCAGCCGCCGACCGCGCTGCCAGCACTTCCCGGTGAGGTCGGTGCCGTCATGCGGGCGGCGGTTATTTATCCGGCGCTAGCCCCGGGCGGCCTCAGGCGCCCGCATCCGCCACGCATCGGTCACGAGCTCGGTCAGCCGCTCGACGTCCACCTCCGGCAGGCGCAGCATCACCAGCGGCCAGCCGTCGTAGCCGGGCGCGGTGAAGAAGAGATCGGGCTCGCCGAGCAGAAGCGCCTGCTTCTCCGCCTCATCCCCGACGAACAGCACCGCGATGTCGGTCCTGATGATCCGCGGCCTACCCGGCCTGCGCTCCGGATAGGACCAGATGAAGCCCTTGCCGCCGACCCGGAAATCGAAGCCGTCGCTGTCGATCTCCTGCACGTGCGGCAGAGCGAGCGCGAGGCGACGTACGTCGTCAGCGTCAGCCACCCAGATCCCTCCTGCCGGATCGAACCACCCGCATGCGCACATGCTAGGCGGGAGGGCCGACAGCGGGCGGTTCAGCGGGCCGGTTCAGCGGGCCGACTCGAGGAGCACCTTGACGGCGCCAGTGCGCCGCGAGTCCTTGACCGCCAGTACCGCTTCGTACCAGCGGTCGAGCGGGAAGCGGTGGGTGATGACCGGCGTCAGGTCGAGGCCGCCGGCGATGAAGTCGAAGTAGTGCTCCATCGCGTGCTTGGCGACGCCGCCGATTTCCTCGATGCCGAACCCGTTCGAGCCGATGACATGCAGCTCCTTGAAGTACAGCGGGGTCCACTCGAAGCGCCTCGGCGGCTCGACGCCGGAGACGACAAGCGTCCCGCCGGTAGCCAGCAGGCGCAGCGACGTCTCGACCGTCTCGGTCGAGCCGATGGTGTCGTAGACGACCGCCGGGCCGTCCTGCAGCCAGTTCCGCTTGCTCCACGGCTCCAGCGGAGTCGTGGCGGTGCGGCGCGCGACCTGCGCGACCAGTTCCTCAGGCGACGACGACAGCACGGCGTGAGCGCCCAGCCGGGTCGCGAGCTCGGCCCGGGGGCCAGAGCGGGTGGCCGCCCACACCTGGGTGGCGGGATAGAGGTGCCGTAGCAGCGCGGTCGCCGCGAACGCGAGCGTGCCAGAACCGTAGACGAGAACCGGCTGGCCCTCAGGGGGCGGAGCGAGCAGGATCGAGCGCAGCGAGACGCTGACCGGATCGGCCAGGACGGCCGCCTCGTCGGATACCTGGTCGGGGATCGCGAACAACTGCCCGACATGCGCGCCGAAGCGCTCGGCGTGCGCCCCGGCGGCCGCCGCGCAGTTCCCGATGTGGATCGAGACCGGCAGGTCGCCGAAGCGGAAGTTGCGGCACCATGGGTAGCGGCCGACGGCACACGCCTCGCACGGCGGCTCGATGCCGCGCGGACCGCACGACAGCCACGGGTTAAGTACGACCCGCTCGCCGGTGTCCGCGCGCCGCCCGACCGCCTCGTGGCCAAGCACGTGCGGAAAGGACACCAGGGCCGTGAGCGGGTTGTCGCGCGCGCCGTTCAGCAGGATCTGCTTCACGTCCGATCCGCACAGCCCCGAAAAGGTCGTCTCGACCCGCACCCAGTCCTTCGACGGCAGCGGCAGCTCGTCGACGTCCTCGAGCCGGACCGGCGCCAGGCGCGAGACGAAGGCGCGCGGGTCAACCCGCCCGCCGATGGCCGAGGCCGCCTCACGGGCCAGGCTGTGCCGGAAAACAAGCGCCTTCACGTCGACCTCCATCTCGGGGCAGCCCAACCTACCAAGGTGACCGGCCATCCGGCAGCTCGCAGCGAGCCGCCCTTCTGGGCGGGAATGTCGGGCACGCTACCCCAGTCCTGACCCGCGGGCGGCCCGAGCCCCTTGACGAATCAGATGAACGTTCTTTTAATTTCTCCATGGGCCGTATTGCCGGGGTGACCGCAGCCGAGACTCGCGAGCGGCTGCTGCGCGCAGCCGCCGACGTCTTTGCCGAGCGCGGGTACGACGGCACGCGGGTGGCTGACATCGCCGCGGCCGCAGGGGTAAGCAACGGCGCCATGTACGCGCACTTCGCCTCCAAGGCGGAACTGCTGACCGGCGCGCTGCGGACGCATGGGCAGCGGCTGCTCGCCGATCTGTTCCAGGCTGACCCCGACCGGTCCATCACCGAGATGCTTCTGGTTATCGGCCAGTGGCTCCCCCGCCGCCGCGACGCCCGCGGCTACCTGATCGTCGAAGCGCTGGTCGCCGCCCGCCGCGACGAGGACGTGGCCAGGCCGATGCGCAGCTACGTCGGCGAGCGGGCCGACTGGCTCGCCGGGCTCATGCGGGTGGCCCAGGCTGACGGCGAGCTCGACCCCGCGCTCTCTCCGGACGCGCTCGCCCACCTCTGCCTCCTGCTGTCGATGGGCAGCGCGCTCGTGACACCGGACCTGCACGCGGTCGACGAGCACGAGTGGGCCGCCCTGCTGGCCCGGATCGTCACCGCTTTCGCCCGAACCGGCAGCACCGCACAGACGGGATCAGCGCAGTGAAGGTACAGATCAACTCCGAGCGCTGCCAGGGGCACGGCCGCTGCTATGACCTGGCCGACGACCTGTTCGGCGACGACGACGAAGGCTTCGGCCAAGTTCTGGGGGAGGGCGTCGTGCCGCCGGAGAAGGAGCGCGAGGCGCGCCTAGCTGCCGCTAACTGCCCAGAGCGCGCCATCGAGATCCTCGAGGAGACCTGAGATGACTGTCGATGACCGCTTCATCCGCGTCGAGGCTGACCAGGACGAGGAACTTCTCGGCACCCGCAGCGAGATCATCACCGGCCCCGTCTCCGACTGGGCCACCGACTTCTCCCATCTCGAACCGGAGTGGTCGGCCGACCCGTACCCGATCCAGGATGACCTGCGGCAGCGCTGCCCGATCGCGCACACCGGCCGGTTCGGCGGCGGCTGGCTGCCGGTGCGCTATGAGGACGTGGCGGCGATCGCGTACGACACCGAGCGCTTCTCGTCTCGCTCGATCATCATGGGCAACTTCCGGCCGCCGCCGGAGCTGGCGCCCGTCGGCGGCTCGCCGCCGATCTCCTCCGACCCGCCGTTCCACCACGACGCGCGCAAGCTGCTGCTGCCCGCCTTCACCAAGGGCGCGGTCGCGAAGCTGGAGCCCGCGACGAGGGCGTTCTGCCACTCGCTCATCGACGCATTCGAGGGACAGGACGTCGTCGACGCGGCTTACGACTACGCCCAGCACATCCCGATGCGGGTCATCGCGGACATGCTGGGCTTCCCCCAGGCGGACGGACCGCGGTTCAGGGAGTTCGTCGAGAGCACGCTCGAAGGCATCAACCTGCCGCCTGAGGAGCGCATCGCGCGGATGGGCAAGCTGTTCGACTACCTGCTCGCGCAGATCCACGACCACCTCGAGCGCCCGCGCGAAGACCTGACCACGTTCCTCATCAACGTCGAGCTGTACGGCCGCAAGCTCGAGGCAGACCACGTGGCCGGCACCATGGCGCTGCTGCTCATCGCCGGCATCGACACGACGTGGAGTGCGATCGGCGCCTCGCTGTGGCACCTGGCGAAGACCCCGGCTGATCGCGAGCGGCTCCTCGCCGAGCCTGGGCTGCTGCCGACCGCGATGGAGGAGTTCCTCCGCGCCTACGCGCCGGTCACCATGGCCCGGCTGGTCAAGGAGGACATGAGCTGGCATGGCGCTGACATGAAGGCCGATGACTGGATCCTGCTGTCGTTCCCGGCCGCCAACCGCGACCCGGCTCAGTTCGACCGGGCAGGCGATGTCGTCATTGACCGCGCCGTCAACCGGCACGCCGCATTCGGCCTGGGCATCCACCGCTGTGTCGGATCGCATCTGGCACGCATGGAGCTCCGGGTCGCCCTCGAAGTCTGGCTCGAGCGGATCAGGACGTCCAGCCTCGACGACCCGTCGGCAGTCAGGTGGTCCGCGGGTCAGATCCGCGGCCCCCGCGCTCTCCCGCTGCGGATCAGCTGACCGGCCAGGACGGCCGAATGGAGCTCCTCTCGCCGGCTGGTGCCAGGGCCCGATTCCGGGCCGGGACCCGGGCGCCCACGGCGAGCTGGGCGACGGGTTTCGCACAGGCCAACCTGATCGTGCTGCCGCAGGACGTAGCCGGCGAGTTCGCGCTGTTCGCCCGCCGCAACCCCGGGCCATGCCCGCTGCTAGAGACAACCCGGCCAGGCAGTCCGGTGACGCACCTGGCGCCCGGCGCCGATCTGCGGACCGATCTGCCGGCCTATCGCATCTGGGAGCACGGGCAGTGCGTGGCCGAGCCCGGCGAGATCACCGGGTACTGGCGGGCGGACCTGGTGGCGTTCCTGACCGGCTGCAGCTTCACTTTCGAGCGCGCTCTGCTTGCGGCCAGGGTGCCGGTCCGTCACCTGGAGCAGGGCACGAACGTCGCGATGTTCGTCACCGAC
>JADGPC010000308.1 GCA_017882645.1 Streptosporangiales bacterium
CGGCCTGGTCGAGGCCGAGCAGGCCCTTGATCGGCGTCAGCACGGCGGCGTCAGCCGCGGCGAACCTGGCCGCGAGCTCGTCCGGCGTCGTGTTGCCGAACTGGCAGCTCTGCACGTACTCCCGGCCGACATCCATGGCCGCGGCGACCGCGGCCCGCTTAGCCTCGTCCTGCTCCATCGTGAGCAGCGCCTGGATGCCGGCCTGGATCTTCTCCCAGACTCTCGGCACGCCGAAGAAAGCGGTCGGCCTCACCGCGCCAACCGTCCTGACCAGGTCCGCGGTGTTATGGCAGAAGTAGGTATGGCCGGCGCTGTAGAAAGCCAGGTAGAGGGTGAACATCCGCTCGGCGATGTGGGCCAGGGGCAGGTAGGAGACCCACCGGACGCCCATCGTGGTGCTGCCGGACATCTCCGCGGTCTTGCACTCGTACAGGACGCTGCCGTGGGTGATGACCACGCCCTTGGGATTGCCGGTCGTGCCCGAGGTATACAGCAGCGTGGCCGGGTCGGCCGGCTTGATGGCCTCGATCCGGCGGCCGACCTCGGCCGCGGCATCGGACGCCGCGGCCTCCTGGCTCAGTGCCTCGAACGCGGCCCAGCTCAGGTGCGGCCCGGCAGCGGCGGCATCCACCACGATGACCTTGCCCAGGCCGGGCAGGTCGCCGCGCAGCGGTTCCCACCTGGCCAGCTCCGAGGCTCCGCCCAGGACAGCGATCCGCACGTCGCAGTCGGCCGCCACGTATCTGACCTGGTCGGCGGCGAGAGGCGCGTAGAACGTGACCGGCACGCCGCCCGCGTGCGCCACGGCCTGGTCGGCGAGCACGTGCTCGATCCGGTTCGGGAGCATCAGCGCGACCCGGTCCCCGGGCTGCAGTCCGAGGCTGACCAGTCCGGCGGCTAGCTGCAGCACCTTGTCCCGGAACTGTTGCCAGCTGAGGGTCTCCCAGGCACCGTCACCCTCCCGGTCGGAGTAGGCCGGCTGGTCACCGTGCGCGTCCGCGGTGGCCCGCAGCAGCCCGCACAGCGTCAGGTTCGCCGTCTGGGCCTCGATCTCGGCCCGCTGTTCGATGACTGGACTCGTCACTGTGCGTTCCTCCGTTGTGCTGGGCATGCCTGGGCGATATGCCACCATGCGCAGCCCGGCGGCGCAAGATGGAGGGCTGGCTAGAGTTCACTCATGACGACACGACAGGCCACTAGGCTCACTCAGTACGCCCGTGGCGGCGGCTGTGCCTGCAAGATCCCGCCCGGCGAGCTCGAGGAGGCGGTGGCCAGGCTGGTTCCTGACCACCGGCCGGACGACCTCCTGATCGGCGTCGAGCACGGCGACGACGCCGCCGTCGTCCGGATCAGCCCGACCATGGCCATCGTGGCCACAGCCGACTTCTTCACTCCGGTCGTCGATGATGCGCGCACGTTCGGGCGGATCGCGGCGGCCAACGCGCTCTCCGACGTCTACGCGGTGGGCGGCGAGCCGCTCGTGGCGCTGAACCTGCTCGGCTGGCCGCGGGAGGTGCTCAGCATCGATCTCGCCGCCGAGGTGCTGGCCGGAGGCCTTGAGATCGCGAGGCAGGCCGGCTGTCACGTGGCCGGCGGCCACAGCATCGACGATCCGGAGCCCAAATACGGGATGGCGGTCACCGGCCTGGCCGATCCCGACCGGCTGCTGCGGATCGACGCCGGCCGGCCCGGGCAGCCGCTGTCGCTCACAAAACCGATCGGCACCGGGGTGCTGAACGCGATGCACAAGGCAACCGGCGAGGTCAGCGAGGCTGCGATCGAGGTGATGACGACCCTGAACGCCGCCGCGAGCCGGGCGGCCCTCGAGGCGGGCATCAGCTGTGCTACCGATATCACCGGCTTCGGGCTGCTCGGACACGCTTTCAAGCTCGCCAGGGCGAGTGGGGTCACCGCCGTGATCGACCACCGTGCCGTTCCGGTGATCGAGGGAGCCAGGCTGGCTCAGCGTGCCGGCCACCTGCCGGGCGGCAGACGGCGTAATCTGGCCTGGGTGGCGCCGCACGCGGACTTCGGGAACCTTTCCGAGGAGGAGCTGCTGCTCCTCGCCGACGCTCAGACGTCAGGCGGCCTGCTTGTAGCGGGCGAGGTTCCCGGCGCACCGGTCATCGGCGAGCTGGTCCCGCGTCGTGACAATGTCATCACAGTAACGTAGCGATTACTTTCGGTAGTTACTGCGAGGTTTTTCTGGGCAGGCTCATCTCACGGTTAGCGGGCCATCGGGCAAAATATGCCGGTGGCCGGCCCGGCTGGCTGATACCGGTTGCCGCCTTATGCAACATCTGGCGGCTGCCGCTCGTCTAACAGCCAACGTGAGTTTCCGCGCGAAAGGCGCGTCAATGTGGTTGAGTTCGAGGCCGCGACCGGCTCCGGCCGTAGCTGAGGAAGGTCCGAGCGTGCAGGCACAGGCCGAGACGGAGCCGACTGACGGCCCAGATCGACGCGTGCCGCGGCAGCTGCCGTGGCACGGGATGATGCACGGCACCGGGCTGATCCTGGCCGCCCTGTTCTTCGCCCTGTCGTTGACCGCCTACCTCGTTGATCAGGCCGTCCACACGCACTCGGTGCTGACCTGGTACGACCTGAACGTCTACAACGACGCTGGCCTGATCACCAGGCAGCTCCCGTCGATCCTGTACACGTGGGAGCTGAAGCCCGGCATCCAGTTCACCTATACGCCCTTCGCCGCGGTGATCTTCGCGGCCGGGTCGTTGCTGAAGTACTCGGTGCTCCGCTGGATCATGACGGTTGTCGGCCTGGCCTGCATCCCGCTGACCGCCTGGATCACGCTGGGCGGGATGGGGCGGCGCGGTGCCGGGCGGCTGACCGCCGCTCTCGCGGTCAGCGCGCTGGCCCTGTGGATCGAGCCGGTCGCGAAGGCCCTGTTCCTCGGCCAGATCGAGCCGCTGCTGATGCTCCTCGTGGTCTGGGACCTGACCAGGAGCGACGACAGGAAGTGGAAGGGAATCGGCATCGGCCTGGCGGCCGGGATCAAGCTCGTCCCGCTGATCTTCATCCCCTATCTGCTGCTCGCGGGCAAGTTCCGGCAGGCGGCCGTGGCCGCGGGCACGTTCCTGATCACCGTGGTGATCGGCTTCATCGCCCTGCCGAAGCCGTCCGCCTCGTACTGGCTCACCGGGTACTTCATCCGCCCCGGCCGCACTGGCAGCGTCCACTCGCTGGTCAACCAGTCCCTGCTCGGGATGCTGGCCCGGGTCTACGGGACGGTCGGCCCGGCGCTCGGCGTGTGGCTGCCGCTGGCCCTGGCCGTCGCGGTCGTCGGACTGGTGGCCGGGGCCATGCTGAGCCGGGCCGGACGGCCGGTGCAGGGCTGGACGCTGGTCGGCATCACCAGCGTGCTGGTCTCGCCGATCAGCTGGGACCACCACTGGGTCTGGATTGTGCCGTTCCTGGCGCTGCTGGTCGGCCTGGCCATGACCGCCCGTCCGCTGGCCAGGGTCGGCTACCTGGTCACGATGGTGCTCGTGGCCGGCGTCATGGGCTCGTGGCCATGGCGGTGGAGCGGGCCGAAGGCCTTCGTGCCGCGCCGCGGGCTGCTTGGCTGGTTCGTGAAGCCGCCCGAGGTCACCCAGCTGATGGTGCTGCATGGCTGGAAGCTGCTGACCTGGAACCTGTGGGTCGTGGTCGGGATCGTGATCTACCTGGCGCTGCTGGTCGCGGCCGTCGTGGCCTGGCGCAAGCGGCCGCAGCGCGCGGTCAAGGTCAAGGCGCCAGCGGCACCGAGCCCGATCGACGCGCTCCTGGCCCGCGCCGACGCAATCCTCAGCGGAAGCCATCCGCTGAACGGCTCGGGTAACGGCAACGCCGTAGCCGCGAAGAAGGCCGCCGACGATGCCGATCCTGGTGCACTCCCGGCCGATCCGGCCGATCCAGCCGATCCAGCCGATCCGGCCGATCCAGCCGATCCAGCCGATCCAGCCGGCCCGGGCGACGAGGCAGAAACAACGGCGAGTCGGCCGGCGGCTGCCGTGCCCCGGCCGACTCGTTTATTTCCGCTGCTTGCCGATTACTGCCGCGACGCGCTACGGGCCTGGTCAGGCGGCCCGCCTGGCTAGGCTCGCCCCGGCTGGCGTGCCCTGACGCCCGCTCGGCATCGGAATCACCGGCGTGCCGTGCCGCAGCGCCGTCACGTGCTGGCTGAGCGCCGCGATCGCGATGATAGCGAGGGCGATCGCGGCGATGGCGCCAGCGCCAATCCCCAGGCCCGCCAGCGCCATGTTGATGAGGTGGAGGTCGATCATCTCATCCGCCTTCCTCTAATCCCATGTGGACAGTGTTTACATCGTAAGGATGACCTACATAAGTTAACACTGTCAACATGGGATTATTCCGATGCCGGGACCGGGTGTTCAGCCAGGCGGGCCAGGACTTCCGGCTATCCCCTGATGCCGTTGAGCAGGAAGTCGGCGTTGCGCTCGATCGCCGCGGCGCGGTCCTCGGGGCTGAGCAGCGCGAGCGGTCCGTCAGTCAGCAGCGTGGCCAGCCCGTGCACCGCCGACCAGGCCGGGATCTCCGCTCCAGGCCGTCTGGCCGGGTCGAGCACGCCGTGCGCGACCAGCTCGTCGAGTACGCCGCTGAGCAGGGCATAAGGTCCGTGCTTCGCCATCTGCTCGGCCGCGTCCGGCACCGGCTTGTCCGGGCGGCAGAACGCGGTGCGGAACAGGCCGGGATCGGTGAGCGCGAACCTGAGATAAGCCTGGCCGATGGCACGCAGCCGCCGCACCGACTCGAGCGCGGGGTCGTCGAGCTTCGCACCGGAGTCCAGGCTCTGCTGCATGGCCGCCGCCAGCGCATCGAGCGCACGCTGCCTGACCACCTGGAGCAGCTCGTCGTGATCGGCGAAGTGCCGGTAGGCGGCAGCGGCTGACACGCCGGCGGCCCGGGCCGCGGCCCGCAGCACGATCGCGTCAGGGCCACCCGCGCGAGCCATCTCGGTCGCGGCGTCCGCGAGGGCGTTGGGCAGGTCCCCGTGGTGGTAGCTGTTTCGAAGGTGACGACGGTAGTCGCTGCCGCGGCCATCTGTTGCCTGGGCCATCAAGTCATAGTGCTGCACAAACGCGATCCAGACAACGTCTACACGCGCGACCCGGCCGGGCGCGTACCCGGCGGCGAGCACTAATCTCGTGATGACAACCTGGCGGAAGGCGGGAGCGGCGATGAGCGGCAGGACGGCGCGCCGGCGGGTACTGCGAATCCGGCTGCCCGACCCGGCCGACCCGGCCGGCTCGCCGGCCGGTCAGGCCGCACCGCAGGTGAGCGAGCGGTCCGACCTGCTCGCCGCGGAGGAGCCGCTCGGCATCAGGGTGGGCGGCGAGGCCCTCACGATGACGATGCGGACGCCGGGCGATGACCTCGACCTGGCCGCCGGGTTCCTGGTCAGCGAGGGAATCGTGCGCTCCCCCGATGACATTGCCGCGATCAGGCTCTGCGACGGGACGGCCTGCGGGCACGTCGGGCACGACGGAACCGGCAACATCGTGGACGTTGAGCTGCGCCCCGGCCTCGCGATCGCACCGGCGGTCCGCAGGAACTTCATGACCACGAGCGCGTGCGGTGTCTGCGGGAAGGCGAGTACCGCCGAGCTTTTCGTTCAGAAAACCTGGGACATTAACGAGGACCAGACCGTCATCCCGGCTGGCTGGCTGACCTCGATGCCGGAGCGGCTCCGCGATGCCCAGCGGGTATTCGCCAGCACGGGCGGGCTGCACGCCGCAGGCGTGTTCGGCGCCGACGGTGAACTGCTCGTCGTGCGCGAGGACGTGGGCAGGCACAACGCGGTCGACAAGGTCGTCGGCTGGGCCCTGCGGCAGGGCCGGCTGCCGCTGCGCGGCTGCGTCCTGCTGGTCAGCGGCCGGGCCTCGTTCGAGCTGGTGCAGAAGGCCGTGCTGGCGGGGTTCCCCGTGCTTGCGGCGGTCTCCGCGCCGTCCTCGCTGGCCGCGGACCTGGCGCAGGAGGCCGGGCTGACGCTGATCGGCTTCCTGCGCGGCGGCTCGATGAACGTCTACACCCGCGGCGACCGGATAGCGGCCGCCGCGGGTGCCGACGCGATCAGATCGACTGGGCGTCAGTAAGCAGGCCCCGGCGACGGCGGACGGTGCGATCGGTCTTGCTGAAGATCGCGTCCACGACGATGCCGATGACCAGGATCACGATCATGATCGAGATCGCGCTGGTCAGGTCCTGGTTGTCCTGGGCGTTGTTCAGCAGGATCCCGAGCGACAGGTGCCCGATGATAATCACGAGCAGCTCGCCGGCCATCAGGCTGCGCCAGGCGAACGCCCAGCCCTGCTTGAGCCCGGCTACGTAGGCGGGCAGCGACGCGGGCAGGATCAGGTGCCGGTAGAGCGCTATGCCGCTCAGTCCCATCGTCCGGCCCGCGCGCAGCAGCAGCGGCGGGGTGTAGTCGACCCCGGTGATGAGGCCGTTGGCGATCGACGGAGCAGCGCCGAGCACCATGACGAACAGGATGGCCGACGTGTTCAGCCCGAAGAGAATGATCGCGAACGGGAACCAGGCGATCGACGGCATCGTCTGCAGCCCGCTGATGATCGATCCCGTGGCCGCGCGCAGCGGCGGAATCCGCGACACGATGGCGCCGATGATCGAGCCGATGATCATGGCCAGCAGGTAGCCGGCTACCGCCGTCTGGACGGTCGTCCCGATCGCCTGCCACAGCTGGGCATGCTGCATCTGGTCCCACAGGTTGGCCAGGCCGGTACCGGGACCCTTGACCAGCCCGATCGCGCTGTCACCGTGGAAGTTGCTGAGGTAGAACAGCTCCCACGCGCCCAGCACGATCGCGATCGCGAGCAGTTTCGGCCAGGTCGCCTGCCATGCCTTGCGGGCGAGCCGGCCTGGCTCGGCGCTCGGGCGGGCCGGGCCGAGCTCAAGGCTGTCCAGCCCGGCGATGGCCGATGGCTGGGCGGACACCTCGGCCGTAACCGGCGTCTGCGCACCGGATGTCTGCGTGCTAGCCATGACGCCTCATCTCCTCGCGCAGCCGGTCGGTAACTCGGCCGGCCAGCTCGGCCACGCTGGCTGAGTCGATCCGGCGCGGCCCGGTCCTCGGCACGTCGTACTCCTCGATCACCCGGCCAGGGCGGCTGCTCAGCACGACCACGCGGTCGCCGAGCCTGGCCGCCTCGCGGACGTTGTGCGTGACGAACAGCACGCTCAGCGCGCGCTCGGAGCAGATCCGCTCGATCTCGTCGTGCAGCAGGTCGCGGGTCATCGCGTCGAGGGCGCCGAACGGCTCGTCCATCAGCAGCACGTCGGCGTCCTGGGCGAGCGCGCGGGCCATGGCGACCCGCTGCCGCATGCCGCCGGAGAGTTCGTGCGGCCGCTTGTCGGCGAAGTCGCCTAGGTGCACGGTCTCGAGCAGTTCGAGTGCCCGCCGCGTGCGCTCCTGCTTCGGCACCCGGCGAGCCCGCAGCGCCAGTTCGACGTTCCGTCTGGCGGTCAGCCACGGGAAGAGCGCTGGCTCCTGGAACATGATCGCGACCCGGCGCCCGGCGGTGTCAACCTGACCGGCGGTCGGCGTGTCGAGCCCGGCCACGATCGACAGCAGAGTGGACTTGCCGCATCCCGATGCGCCGACGAGGCAGACGAACTCCCCGCAGCCGACCGTCAGCGAAAGCCGGTCGATCGCGTGCACGGCACCGGGGCCCCGGCCGTAGACCTTGGTGACGTCGGCGATGCGGATCGCGGCGTCGCCCGAGCCGGCCGGCAGGTGGCCGTCAGAAAGGGCTGACGCCCCCGGAGAGTTCTCCGGGGGCGCGCCGCGCCGCTGTATGACGCTCACGAACTCACCTGCGGCAGGCCGGCCGCCTGTAGCTGGGCGTTCAGCGGGCCGAGGTCGTACAGGGCCGAGATGTTCTGCACCGGACTCAGCAGGCCGACCGCGACCGCGTGCTGCGCGTCGGCGGCGAGCGATGAGGCGATCGGGTCGTTGGTGAAGGTGATCTGCTTGAAGGCGGCCGACACGACGCTGGGGTCCAGGCCCTTGCCGAGCAGCGTGGTCAGCTCCTGGTTGGCCGCGGCCTCGGCGCCCGACAGGTCGCTGTGGATGTAGCTGTTGGCCTGGATCTGGCCCTTGAGCAGTCCGTTGACGACCGACGGGTTCGCGGCCAGGAACTTCTGGGTGACCACCAGGTTGGTCGTGACGAACTGGCCCTTCGGCCACAGCGTGGCCTCGTTCACCAGCATGTGACCGCCGTCCTGGACCATCTCGATGTCGTAAGGAGCCGGCTCCCAGCCGCCGGCGATCTGGCCGGACTTGAACTGGAGCACCGCTGCCGAGTTCGGCGTGATCGGCGTGATCGGCACGTCGCCGCCGCCGGTCTGGGTGCTGGTCAGGTGGTGCTGCTTGAGCCAGTAGCGCAGGGCGACGTCCTGGGTGTTGCCGAGCGACGGGGTGGCGAGCTTCTTGCCCTTGAGCTGGGCCGGGCTCGTGATGCCCTTCTTCACGACCAGCGCCGCGCCCCCTGAGGCCGCGCCCGAGATCACCTTGATCAGCTTGCCGTTAGAGGTCTGCCATGCCTTGATCGCCGGGTTCGGGCCGACGTAGGCCGCGTCGAGCTGGCCGGCCAGCAGCGCGGTGCCCTCCTCCGTGCCGGTGCTGAACGGCTTCACCTCCAGCTTGACGTTCTTGCCGAGGTCCTTGGCGAAGTAGCCCTTGGCGATCCCGATCAGTGCCGGCGCATGCGTGATGTTGGTCAGGAACCCGAGCCGCAGCACTACCGGGCTAGACCCGCCGCTGCCAGAACCGCCGGAGCCTGACGCTGACGAGGATGTGCATCCCGCCGCCAGTGCCGTCGCGGCAGCCAGTCCGGCCGCGATGAGTGCTCGCTTCATGTGACCTCCCGTGTTTGTCTATCTACATACTAGGCTTATATCTATATTCGAAAACTAGGGTTTATCAAAACTTGACCTGAGAACTGGCCTGGCCGGGACTGCTGCCGCGCGGGCTACGTCATTGCCTGAGAACGATGATCGGGCCGATGCGAGGCCGATTGCGCCAGGTCAGTCGCCTGGCTCCCCGACAGTGAGTCCCTGGACGACCGGGAATCGCTGCAGGCACTGCTGCAGCCTGGCCATGTCCGCGTCGCTAGCCTTAGTGGTGTCGAAGCGAACCGAGTCGACGACTCCCCCGGGTGCGGTCGGCCTGACCTTGTCGACGTGGATGCCAGGTACGTGCGAGCAGGAAGAGGTCACCTGCCGCGCGGACGCGATCGAGGTGTTCGAGGCCAGCTGCACGTCGACCCACTGCTGGCCGAGCGCCGAGCTCATCTTGGCGCAGCCGCCCAGCAGGCCGGTGCCGAGGGCGATGACGGCCAGCGCGCATGCGGCACGGCGGACTCGGGTAGCGGACACTGCCGTAACGGACACAGCCCAAGCTTAGGTGCGCCAGAGGAGCCACGATGCAACAAGCCAGCCGGGTCTATCCGCCGATCGAGGACTACGCCCTGATCGGCGACATGCAGTCGGCGGCGATGGTCAGCCGCGACGGGGCGGTCGACTGGCTCTGCCTGCCCCGGTTCGACTCTGATGCCGTGTTCGCGGCGATGCTCGGTGACAAGTTCAACGGCCAGTGGCGGCTGAATCCGACCGCCGAGGAGGGCCCGCGGTCCAGGGCGGGCCAGGTCAGCCGGCGGTACCGGAAGGACACGCTGATCCTCGAGACGGAATGGACGACGGTCGGCGGCACCGTGCGGGTGATCGACTTCATGCCGCCGCGCTCGGACTCCGCCCCGGCGCTGGTCAGGATCGTCGAAGGCGTGTCCGGAGCGGTGGAGATGGAGTGCGTGCTCAGGCTGCGTTTCGGCTACGGCCGGATCGTGCCGTGGGTGCGGCGGGTCGACCATGCCATCTGGGCCGCCGCGGGTCCCGACTCGGTGTGGCTCAGGACTCCGGTCAAGCTCGTCGGGCACGGGCTCGCGCACCGAGCTAGCTTCGTCGTCCGGGCCGGCGAGCGGGTGCCGTTCGTGCTGAGCTGGGCACCGTCGCAGCACGACGATCCGCCGCCTAGCGTCGACGCCGACGAGGCGCTGAGCGAGGCCAGCGAGTTCTGGATCGACTGGGTATCGCGATGCAGCTACCACGGCCAGTACCGGGATGCGGTCGTCCGCTCGCTGATCACGATCAAGGCCCTGACCTACGAGCCGACCGGCGGCATCGTCGCGGCGCCGACCACGTCCCTGCCCGAGGATCTCGGCGGGGTGCGGAACTGGGACTACCGGTACTGCTGGCTCCGGGACGCGACGATCGTCCTTGAGGCGCTGCTCAGGACCGGATACTCGGATGAGGCGGCGGCCTGGCGGCGCTGGCTGGGCCGCGCGGTGGCCGGGACCGCCGAGGACGTCCAGATCATGTACGGGGTAGCGGGCGAGCGCCGCCTGACCGAATGGACCGCCGACTGGCTGTCCGGGTACGAGGGCTCGGCCCCGGTCAGGATCGGCAACGATGCCGTCCGGCAGGTTCAGTTCGACGTGTATGGCGAGGTCGTGGACACCATCATGCTTGGCCGGCAGGCCGGGCTGAGCTTCGACCGGCATTCGATCAGCCTGATCGACAAGCTGCTCGCCTATCTCGAGGAACACTGGACCGAGCCGGACGAGGGCATCTGGGAGGTGCGCGGCGGCCCGCAGCACTTCGTCCACTCCAAGGTGATGGCCTGGGTCGCGTTCGACCGCCGGATCAAGATGGCCGAGACCGGCCTGTGCTTCACCGCCGAGCCGACCCTCGCGCGTTGGCGGAATGTCAGGGACACGATCCATGCTCAGGTGTGCGAGAAGGGTTATGACCCGAGCTGGGGAACCTTCACCCAGTACTACGGCAGCAGCTCCCTCGATGCCGCCGTCCTGATGATGGCCGAGGTCGGGTTCCTGCCGCCGACTGACGCCAGGATGGTGTCCACGATCCACACGATCAGGCGCGAGCTGACTCGTGACGGCCTGCTGCTGCGCTACTCCCAGCCAGAGCCGGGTTCTGACGCTCATCCGGTGGACGGCCTGCCGGGAGCTGAGGGAGCCTTCCTGGCCTGCAGCTTCTGGATGGTTAACGCGCTGCATCTGATCGGCGAGGAAGGTGAGGCCGCGGCCCTGTTCGAGCGGCTGCTCGCCCTGCGCAGCGATCTCGGGCTGCTCAGCGAGGAGTATGACCCGCGCTACCACCGTCAGGTCGGCAATAGCCCGCAGGCGTTCAGCCATGTGCCGCTGATCCTTGCCGCGCTCAACCTGGAGGATCACCAGCGCCAGACGTCCCGGCGCGGGACGCCGCGGGCCGGCTAGCCGGGGCGGCCGTGCCGCGGGCTAGTCGCCGTAGCCCACCCGGCGGAGCTGCTGGCCGGCGACCTTCTCGATCTCGGCCAGCTGAGCCGGGTTCAGCAGCCGGCGCCAGGAATCGGTCTCCTGCTGGGCGTGCGGGATCTCGAGCCTGGCCACCTTGGCCCCGATGAACTCGGACAGTGCAGCGGCCGTCTGCTGCGGCTCCCTGACGACCTGCTCGTAGCGGAACGTCGTCAGCTGCTCGGCCCCGAGGCTGCTGCGCAGGCGCGCCATCTTGTGCACGGCGCCGCGCCAGCGCATCGCGCACTTGCCGGCCGCCGACAGCGTGGGCCATGCCGTGCGGTCGGCCTCGGTCTCGACGCCGAAGAACGGGTTGGGGAACTCGCTTTCGACGTTGGCCACGCCGCGCCGGAAGAAACCCAGCTCCTCGGGATCGGACAGCATCGCCGCCGAGACGGCTCGGCCGTCCCTGACAATCTGGACGATCCTGGCATCGGGGAACGCGTCGACCAGGGCCTCGGCGCAGTAGATCAGTGCCGGGCTCGCGTCGCCGTACCGGTTGATCTCCCGCTCGTCGACGCAGGTGCCCGCCGCCGACCTGGTCGTCGCGCGCTGGCATTCCGGGCGGCAGGTCATGCAGGCGTGCGGAGTGACCTGCCAGCCCTGCGCGTAAGCGTCGCGCAGGACGGTTGCCGCCGCCTCTCCCCTGCCTTCCTGTATCGACGGCGTGCGGGCGAACGCGATCACCACGCTGAGGACGCTGGGCTGGCCCACGGTGAAGTGGAAGCCCGTAGTCCGCTTGAGCGCGCGCGTGAACAGGTCGGCTCCGGAGTGCGGCGCACCGATCACGAAGACCGGCTGGCGTACCTTGCGTCCGTTGACGACCAGGATGAATGGGCGCGGGCGTGGTGGCATAGCTGGCATCAAGTGTCGCATCGCACCGGAGTTGATGGGCCAGGTCCCCGCTGGTCCTGTTTGCCGGGGCAGGAGATGCCCGCTGTGGCCGGGCTTATTGATCTGGCGCCGGCCGTCGACTCCGCCTGCGATCAGATGTCGGTCGACCGGACGGGCCTGAGGCTCGAGCTCTGACGGTCTACTTCGGATTCGGCCCGCTGGCGGCGAACGGCGCCTTCAGCTACGCAACGGCAGGCCGAAGCTGGACGGTTGACGCTCGCGGCAGTCTGGACGAGCGCACCCTGAACGCGGCCCGCAACGATGGCTACCGGCGCCTCGGTTATCTGAACGAGCGCGAATTCGGCTACGCGCTGGCGTGCTATAGCAAGCTCCGAGGCGAGCCCGATCCCGCGTGGGCGGCCTACCTGAATCCCCGAGCCCGGGCTGCACTGCGCCACGGGCCTCGCGTATCTTGCGGCCGTCGTTCCCATACGGGAGTTGCCAACCCAGAAAATACTTTATAATGCTATTAAGCATGGCAAAATCTCCCTCACCGTCGTTCCGTGTTCAGTTGGAAGTTCGTCCCCTTCGACATTCGTGCTCCCGCCAAGTCCGGGCCGCCCGCGATGAGGTCCGGCGGCATGTCAGGGCCGAAGAATGTCGGCGGCAGGTGTTAGGATACGAATACAAGTTCGAGAGAGATGGCAGCACCGGGAGCAGTGTAGATACTGGCTCTGAGGAAACTTGATCTCCCTTCGCGGGAGCCGATTCCCGGCTGAGTGGCCCTCCGTCTTCTGATCAGGCGCCGCGGCGTGCCGCCTGAGATCCCCGGCCCGATGTCCGAGTGACCCGGTGTCGCAGGCCGCTGGCCAGCCCAGAGCCGCGGGCCGGACCCAGGTCAGCAGGTTCGTCCAGTCACGCAGGTCGCCTAGCAGGCGACTCGCTACCGCGTTGCTCCTTCCCGCGAGGAGGTGATGTCCCGGTGTCGGCTCCCGACCCGCAGCCCGGCAACGACCCTGCCAGCCCTTACGGCGCGCCCGACGCGGACGCGTCACCAGGCGCGGCAGGCGCAGCCTCAGCGGGTCAGTGGTTCGCGCCGCTGCTCGGGCCGGCGAAAGCTGCCGATCCGGCCATCTGGCCAGGTCCCGCCGCCCGGCCAGGTCCCGCCGACCGGCCGGGCCAGGCCAGCTTGCGTGGCTCGCCTGCCTGGGCGGGCTCATCTGGCCTGTCCGCTTCGTCATGCTCAGCATCGTCTGATGTGTCCGGTGCCCGACCCTCCGGTGCGGCTGACACGCCGCCGTCCTCGGCCACCGGCCGCATCGCCGTCCCTCCCCCCGCCTCCGGGCCCGCGCCCGCCGCGGGTGGCCTGTCGTCTCCGGGTGAGGCGCTGGACATGGTGCTCGCGGGCCTGGGCTGGCTGGCTGCGGCGGACGCGGCGTCGCTGTCGGGCCCGGTGCAGGCGCAGTGCCTGCGGGGCCTGGAAGCCGCCCAGTCGGTGCACGCCGCGGCGCGGGCGAAGGTGCTGGCCGCGTTCACCGCGCAGGGCAGCTACGAGGACGACGGTCAGGGATCCCCCCGGACCTGGCTGACCTGGCAGACGAAGGTCACCCGCCCCGCGGCCAGCGCCGCGCTCGCCTCGATGCGGTCCCTCGCCGAGCATCCCG
>JADGPC010000309.1 GCA_017882645.1 Streptosporangiales bacterium
ATCGCTGACCACGACGCCGAGCCGCTCGAATCCGAATGCGTAGAGCACGGTACCTCCAGAAATCATTCGTATGGATCAACGTAATTCTCTCCGGCCAGCCGCCCGGCGCGCCACTGCCGGGCAGGCCCGGCCCGGCAGCGCCGCGCCGGCCTGGTCGGTCAGGGGCCGGTCAGCCGCGCCCGGATCACGACGTCCAGCGGCACCGCGCGGCGCCCGTGACCCTGGTAGCCGGTCATGGCGCGCCTCCCCGGCTCTAGATGGCCCGGTAATCGCGCACTGCCATCCGTGCTCCCCGGCGCGGCGGATGCGGGCCGGCCAGCCCGGCCAGGATGGATGCCCGGTGCCGGTGCCCCTGGTACGGAGCGAGCAGCGCGAGCATCTCCGCATCGTCGACGGGCCGCCCGGCCAGGGCCCAGCCGACGATCGACGGCAGGTGGTAATCGCCCACCGAGACGGCGTCGGCGTCGCCGCAGGCCCGCTGCCTGACCTCGGCCGAGGTCCACGGCCCGATGCCGGGGAGGGCCTGCAGCCTGCGGTCGGCGTCCGCCGGGGTCAGCCGCGCGGCCTCCTCGATCCGGCCGGCCACCCGGGCCGCGGCGGCGATCGTGCGCGCCCTGACCGCCTCGACGCCCGCCCGGTGCCACTCCCAGGACGGGACGGACGCCCAGCTGACCGGCGCGGGCGGCACCCGCATTCCGGCCGGCCCTGGACCGGGCGCCGGCTCGCCGAAGCGCCGGAGCAGCAGCCGCCACGCCCTGGTCGCCTCCATGCCGACCACCTTCTGCTCGAGGATCGCCGGCACCAGCGCCTCGAAGACGAGTCCCGACCGGCCGATCCTGACCGCCGGGTGCCGCCGGACCGCGTCGCGCAGCACCGGGTGCGCGGGAACGAAGTCCTCCGGCCGGTCATCCGCGCCGAGCAGACCGGGCAGCGCTTCGAGCAGCCATGATGCCCCCGGACCCCACGCCGTCGCGTGCACCGCGGCCGGGCCGGCGGTCGGCGCGGTGATCCGGATCGTGCCCGGGCCGTCCGGGGTGCGGCAGGTCCGCCAGATCGCGCCGGCCTCGTCGGTGGCGAACGCGGGATCGCCGTAGCCACGGCGGTGCACGAACAGGACGCCTCTGACGTCGACGGCGAAGGGCGCCAGCCACTGACGCTCCATGGCCCGTTCCACCGCCGCCGCCGGTGACTAGCGGGCGCGGCGGGAGCGGGCCGCCGCCGCGGCCGGGACCAGCCGGTCAGGCATCGGTGGAGAACCTGATCGAGGTCCCGTCCAGCCGGACGCCTGGCCAGACGCGCAGGCCGCGCTGCAGTTCGTTGCCCCCGCCGATCTCGGCACCGGCGCCGATGACGACGCCGTTCAGCACCGCGCCCGCGCCGATCCTGGCCCCCGCCCCGATAACGCTCGCCATCACGCTGGCGCCGGCCCCGATGGTCACGCCGTCGAAGAGCACCGAGCTGTCGACGGCCGCCCCGGCCCCGACGACGCAGCCGGACCCGACCGCGGTCCCGCCGGACAGCTCCGCCGACGGGTCAGCGCTAGCCCCGGGCAGCAGCAGTGCCGCACCGCAGTCACCCGGCAGCGCGGGCGAGGCGAGCTCGCCGAGCACCAGGTCGCAGGAGCCGCGCACGAAGGCCTCGGGCGTGCCGACGTCGAGCCAGTAGGCCGACTCCAGGTAGCCCATCACGGTCTGGCCCGACTCGATCAGGCCGGGGAACGTTTCCCGCTCGACCGACAGCACCCGGCCGGCCGGCATCGCGTCGATGAACCGCCTGGTGAAGACGTAGCAGCCGGCGTTGATCTGGCTGGTGACGGGATGCGGGGTCTTCTCCAGGAACGCGGTGACCCGGCCGTCGAAGTCGGTCGGCACGCAGCCGAAGCGGGCCGGGTCGGGCACCTCGACGAGGTGCAGCGTGACCGCGGCGTCGGCCTTGCGGTGCAGGTCAAGCTGGGCGCCCAGGTCGTGACCGGAAAGCACGTCGCCGTTGAGCACGACGACCGGGTCGCCCGGCCCGCTCAGCAGGCTGGCGGCCGCATTGCGGATGCCGCCTCCGGTGCCGAGCGGCTCGTCCTCACCCGCGTAGACGATCTCCAGCCCGAACTCCGCGCCGTCCCCGAAGACCTCGGCGAACATCTCGGACCGGTACGCAGTCGCCATCACGATCCTGGTCACTCCGGCCAGCGAGGCCCTGGCCAGCTGGTGGGCGAGGAACGGGACGCCGGCGGTCGGCAGCAGCGGCTTGGGCATCCCGATCGTGAGCGGGCGCAGCCTAGTTCCCTGGCCGCCGACGAGCAGAATGGCCTCCAGGTGCCCGCCATCTGACGGCCGGCCCCGCCCGGCCGGCTCCTGGTTATCGACATCGCGTGGCATGGACTGCGAGATTACCCTGGTCCGGCCGACGCGGCGCGCTCATAGCACGCCATGTGCGCCTGAGCCGATACGGCCCAGGTGAATTCCAGCGATCTGGCGTAGCCGGCGTTGCCGAGCGCTTCCCGCTGCGCGCCGTCGTCGATCAGGCCGCGCAGCGCCGACTTGATGCTCTCGGCATCCGGCTCGGTGTAGGCGACCGCGTCGCCGCCGACCTCCGGGAGTGACGTGCGGTGCGTCGTCAGCACTGGCGCCCCGCACGCCATCGCCTCGAGCACCGGCAGGCCGAAGCCCTCGCCGGTGCTCGGGAAGGCGACGACGAGCGCTCCGCCGAAGAACCCGGGCAGGTCGGTGAAGTGCAGGTAGCCGGGCCGGACCAGGCGCAGGTGAGCCGGGACGGCGGCCACCGCGTCGTCCACCTCGTCGCTCCAGCCGGTGCCTCCGGCCAGCACCAGGGCAGGCGGCTCGGCCAGGTCGGCCACCGCCGCCGCCCAGCCTTCGATCAGCGCGGGCACGTTCTTGCGGGGCTCGAGGGTGCCGAGGTAGGCCACATAGGGCCGGCCATGCAGGCCGAGCCGGGCGGCGACTCGCTCAAGCTGCGCCTGGCTGGGCCGGTTGAACAGGGAGTGGTCGACGCCGTGATAGGCCACGTCGATCTTGGTCGAGTCGGCTTCGAGTACCCGCACCACCTCGTCGCGGGTGGCCTTGGACGGCACGATCAGCCGCGTCGCCCGGCGCGCCGAGGTCTTGATCGCGGCCTTGTAGAAGGTCGCCGTGACCGGGCTGTGCGTGTCAGGGGCGGTGAAGAACGCGAGGTCGTGAATGGTCACGACCGTCGGCAGGCCGGGTCGCAGCGGCATCGAGTAGTGCGGCGAGTGAATGACGTCGGCCTCGACCTGCGTCGCCACCAGCGGCAGCCCGCTCTGCTCCCAGGCCAGCCTGGCGGGGCGATGCGCGATCGCCGGAGGCCCGGGAACGATCCGGGCGCCGGGAAGCAGCCTGCCGTAACGTTCCTCGTCGGCACGCTGGCAGGCCAGCGCAAGATCCGCTCCAGCCTCAGCTAGCGCCTGGACCAGTCCGTCGACGTAGCGGCCGAGCGCACCGCGGTCAGCGGGCACGCAGGTCGCGTCGACGAGCACTCGGGGACCCACTGCGCGTCAGGCTCCTCTCTGCGGGCGCAATTTCGACATCCGGGAACGGCCACAGTGAAGCCTGCGCTCTGGTCTGTCCCCGCAGCATCGAGCCTACGCCCTCGAAGGCCGCGGCGTGGCACGGCAAGCGCGGCCTTTGCCGCCTTCGCACCGCCTGGCCAGCCGCGGTTACGGCAGGTCATCGCCGGCTACGGCGAGTGGGAGGCCGAGGCCGAGGGCGACGGCGCCCGTGACGCGGGGGACGGCACGGGCGACGGCGATCCGGTCGGCTTGGTGCCTCCCGACCCGCTCTTGGCCGGCGCGGCGGCATTCCTGGCCTGGTCGAGCGCCGCCTTCATCTGGAGAATGTCCTGGTAGTACTGGCCGAGGTTGCCAGTCCGCAGCGCGGCCTGAGCATTGTTGTAGTCCTTCTCCGCCTGCGCGAGGAACTGCAGCACGGCGGCGCTCACGTGCCCGCCGGTGCCGCCGGTACCGGTACCGCCAGGCGCCTGCCCGGCGCTGCCGAACACCTGAGCCAGCGCCTGAGCCAGGCTGTCGCCGAAACCGACCTGGCCGCCGATCGAGCCGCCGTAGTAGTAGAACGTGAAGAACTTCTTCAACTGCGGGTACGAGCCGCTGCTGGCCGCGGAGGAGGCCGAGACGTAAACCGGCTCGACCGACAGCAGGCTGCCGCCGAGTGGCACGGTCACCAGGTTGCCGAGTGTCACCTTGGAGCCGCCGTGCCGGAGCAGCGTGAGCTGCTCGGATGCTGCAGTGGTCGCCTCGAAATTGTTCTGCACCTGCTGCGGGCCGGGGATCGCGGTGTCCTGCGGCAGCTGCAGCAGCGTGATCTGGCCGTAGCCGAGGCTCAGCGGGTTGCTGTTCACCGCCATGTAGGCGGCGAGGTTGGGCCGGTTCCTCGGCGTGAACAAGGTGGTCAGCGAGAACTGCGGCGGGGCGGCGCCGGGCATCGAGAGCGTCATGTAGTAGGGCGGCTGGCTGATCTTGATATTGCCCGGGACGGTCGGGTCGTCGGGGATGGCCCAGAAGTTCTGGCCGCCGTAGAACGACGCCGGATCTAGCACGTGGAACTGGGAGAGAATCTGGCGCTGGGCGTCGAACAGCACCTCGGGGTAGCGCAGATGCGGCATCAGCTGCGACGGTATCTCGCTCTTCGGCAGGATCAGGCCAGGGAACGACTTCTTCCACGACTGCAGGATCGGGCTGGCTTTGCCCCACTGGTACAGGTGGACCGCGCCGGTGTAGGCGTTCACGGTGGCCTTGACCGAGTTGCGGATGTAGTTGACCTCGCCGCTCCGCCCGGTCGCCAGGCCGCCTGGGCTGTAGGTGTTGGAGGTGGTCTGGTCGAGGCTGATCCGCTTGGAGTACGGGTAGTCGTTCGTGGTCGTGTAGCCGTCCACGACCCACAGGATCTGACCGCCGACGACGACCGGGTACGGGTCACCGTCGAGCGTGAGGAACGGCGCGACCTTCTGGACCCTGGCCAGCGGGTCCCTGACGTACAGGATCCGCGAGCTGGAGTCGATCGCGCCGGATATCAAGATGTTCAGCTCGCGGAACTTCACGGCGAACAGCAGCCGGTCGCCGAACGAGCCGACCGGCACGCCGCCGCCGCCGTGGTACGTGTTGTTGTGCTGGCCGCCGCTGCTCTCGTTCGGGTAGTCAAGCTCCGGCTGGCGGCCGCCGACGATGACGTAATTGGCGCCCTCGTGGCCGAAATACACCCGCGGCTGGGTGAGATCCAGCTGGCCGCTGGGCGGGATGTCGCCCTCGATGAAGTTCGGGTTGCCGTTGGGCTGGGTCTGGGCCGCGGTAGCGGCGACGAACCCGTATCCATGCGTGTAGATCAGGTGCGTATTGATCCAGTTGACCTGGCCGGCCGGCGGCCCGGCCATGTCCCTGACGCCGACCACGGTGTCCTGCGGGACCGGGGTCGGCCCGAATACGTACCTGTCCATCGCGAGCACGCCGGCGAAATGGTAGTAGCCCTTCACCTGCTGCAGCTGCTGGAAGGCGGCGGACGAGATGTCCGGGTCCTGGAGCCTGAAGTCCGGGACCGCGGCCGCCTCCTTGGCCAGCGCCGCCCGCGGCTGGGTGGCCGAGGCGGGATAGCGGACCACCTGCGCGCCGTCCACGGCGTACGCGGTCCTGGTGCTGCCGATCTCGCGCGAGATGTAGGGCCGCTCCTTGACCTGCTGGTTCGGCCCGACGACGAACTGCTGGATGATGAACGGGTACACCCCGCCGATCAGCACCGCGGACAGCACCAGCAGGCCGAAGCCGATGGCCGGGAGCAGGGGACTGCGCCGGGCCGCGCCGGCCAGGAAGAGCACCGCGCAGATCACGGCGATCACGGCGAGCACGGTCTTGGCCGGCAGGACGGCGTGCACGTCGGTGTAGGACGCCCCGGTCTGCACGACGCCGCGCTGGGAGAAGTTGATCCCGTAGCGGTCCACCCAGTAGGCGGCCGCCTTGAGCGCGACGAAGATGCCGGCCAGCACGAAGAGCTGTGCCTTGGCGCCACGGGACGGACGCGCGCGCCTGGCCAGCCGCAGCCCGCCGTACAGCACGTGCACGGCGGCGGCCAGGATCAGCGCGAGCAGGACGGCGGCGAACAGGAAGGACAGGGCCATCCGCAGGAACGGGTAGTCGAAGACGAAGAACGAGATATCGAGGTGGAACTGCGGGTCCTTCTGGCCGAACGGCACCCGGTTGACGAACAGCAGCCAGGTCTGCCAGTTGCTCGCCGCGGCCAGGCCGGTCACCAGGGCGATCAGCCCGAGCAGCACGATCATCACGCCGCGGCGGTGCGGGTCGATCGCCTGCCGGTAGGCTTCCACGCCCTGATGGTCAGCCCCGCCGGGCACCACGTCAGGGCGGAGCCGGTAGGCCAGCCAGATATTTGATCCCACGACCACGGTCATGAACAGCCCGGTGATCGCGAACAGCAGCCACTTGGTGCCGTAGGTCGTGCCGAACACCCTGGTCTGGTGGACCGACCGGTACCACAGGAAGTCCGTCCAGATCCCGGCGATGATCGCGAGCAGGATGGCCGCGGCCACGATGATCAGAACGGTCGGGACGACGAACTTCGGCCACCGGGGCAGCACGACCGGCCGGCCGCCGCCCGGCGGATGCGGGCCGGGGACTCTGAAGGTCACCGATCTTCCCTTCGACAGCCTGAAGATTCCTTGACGGCAACTTACCGGCAAGGCGGCCAGTTCCCGCAGCTATCCCCGCCTAATAGCGGTGCCGGGCGCTTCCGGCCTGGCTGGGGCGGGGTGACCGGGCCGCCCGCCAGACCACGCGACACGCGGCCCGAGCCGGCTAGCAGGAGGGCACTGGCCGGCCCGCCTTCAGCGCGTTGAGCGCGGCGATCGCGCCGCTCAGCGTGCTGATCTTGACCACGCGCAGGCCGGGCGGCAGCGCCCCGGCGGTGTCCTGGCAGTTGCCCGCGGGGGCCAGGAAGACGGTGGCCCCGGCGGCGCGGGCCGCGGCCATCTTCTGCTGGATGCCGCCGATCGGGCTGACCGTGCCGTCGACCGAGATCTCGCCGGTGCCCGCGATGAACTTCCCGGCGGTCAGGTTGGCCGGGGTCAGCTTGTCGATGATCGCCAGCGCGAACATCGTGCCCGCGCTCGGCCCCCCGATGTCGCCGATGTTGATCTTCACCTTGAACGGGAACGTGAACGACTCGACGACATTGACGCCGATGACCGGCTGGCCCTGGTAGCTGGCAGTCCGGAGCGAAATTTTCCGACTCGTGTTACCTCGCCTGATCGTCAGCTCGACTTGCCGCCCCACCGGCCGCGCCTGGATCATGGTCGCGGCGCTCGAGCGGCACGTCACCGGCTTGCCGTCGACCGCGGTGATCACGTCGCCGCGGCGCAGGCGCCCGGCGGCCGGCAGCCCGCTGATCGTGCTGGCGATCGTGTCGGTCGTCGTGAACTTGATGCCGAGCTGGCATAGCGCGGCCGCCTGCGCGGTCTGCTGGGAGTTGGCCATCTGCTCGGAGTCCTGCTTGACGACCTGCTGCTGGGTCTGGCCGGGCGGGAAGAGTTCCTGCTGCGGGACGACCGCCTCGTGCGGGCTGAGCCAGGCTTGCAGCGCGGCGACGATGTTGAACGGCGGGTTGGCTCCTGGCCCGCCGATGTAGGACACCGTGACCATGTTGAGGTGGCCAGGGGCGGTGTACGTGCGATGGCCGGAGATCTGGACCACCGGCTTGCCGTCCAGCGGGCCAAGCGTGTTGTACGTCGGGCCGGGGATCAGCGCGACATAGGGCACCGGCACCAGGAACACGACGACGAGGCAGGCGAGAACTCCGATTCCGGCGATCAGGAGCGTTATCGCACGACGTGACATGCCGGCAAGGTTACGCGCTGTTGACCCATTCGCTGTCGCCGCTGGTGAACCTCTGGTGCTTCCAGATCGGCACGGTCGCCTTCAGGTCGTCGATCAGCGCGCGGCAGGCCTCGAACGCGGTGGCCCGGTGCGCGCTGGAGACCCCGACGACCACGGCCAGGTCGCCGATGGCCAGGTCGCCGACCCGGTGCACGGCCGCGATGGCATGGACGTCGAACCGCGCGGCGACCTTCTCGGCGACCTCGCGCAGCTGATCGGCGGCGGACGGATGGGCCGAGTAAGACAGCTCGGTCACGGACTGTCCGTGATCATGATCACGGACCGCCCCCGCGAAGACCGCGATGCCGCCGGCCGCCGGATCGGTGACGGCGGCGTAGATCTCGTCGACGGACAGGGGCTCCTCGCGCAGTTCCGCGAGCCGGATGACGTTCACCGGGCCACGCTACCTCGGCCCGGTCAGGTCTCACGACGGCGCTTGCGCACCTGGCGGACGATCGCCGCGGTGCCGATGACCGCCACCGTGGCCCCGGCCGCCGTGATCGTCGCGTCCTTCCTGGCCAGGCGCCGGCCGGCGACCGCGTGGTGCCCCGCTCGCTGGGCCAGCAGAACCTGCAGGGCCTCGGAGTTGGTCACGGTGGGGTGCCAGCCGGCATCGCGCAGCGTCTTGCAGTCCACGACCCACGGATAGACGACGTAGTGCAGGTCAGAGACCGGCGCCGGGGTGATACCCGCCCGGTGCAGCCGCTGCGCGGTAGCGAACGTCACGCCGGCCGGAAGCTCGATCCGCCGCAGGCCAGACAATTCCTCGACCTGGTCCTGTTCCAGCCATCCCGCCGAGCCCACCGCGAAGGCACCGCTGACGTCACCCGCGGCGGCCACCTCGATCGCTGACAGCAGGTCAGCCACGTGACAGAACTGCCAGCGCGGGGCGCAGCCCTTGACCGCCAGCAGCCGCGGCGCCTCGAAGTGCCTCGTGATCAGCGTGTCGATTCTCTCGCCGACCAGCGCCGCCGGCCGCACGACGGTGATCTCCATCCCGGGGTTGGTCCGCGGCGAGCGCTCGGCCAGCTGCTCGATTTCCATGAAGTCACCGACCACGCTGCCGTCGGGCTCGGCGAGCAGCGGCGCCCCCTCGTCGATGGGCACGGGATTGTCGGGGCTCGCCCCGTACACCATCGCGCTGGTGATGAGCACCACCCGGCCGACCCCGCCCGCGGCCGCCGCGGTCAGCACCGTCTGGGCGCCGCGCACGTTGAAGGCGCGCCTGGCCTTCGGATCCGAGTCCGCGGCGAGGTCCAGGTCGGTGTGCACGATCACGTCGATGCCGGCCAGCCGGCCGGCCAGCGCCGGGTCGCGGATGTCGACCACCCGCCAGATGACGCCGCTCAGGTCACCGCGACGATCGTCGATGGCGATCACCCGGCTGAACCGGTCGGACTGCGCCAGCCTGGCGGTCAGCGCGAGCCCGAGATCGTGAGCCGCGCCGGTTACGGCGACGACCGGCAGGTCCTCGCGGGACACGGCCGCCTGCCCCGGCTCAGCCGGGCGCGACTGGCTAGCCGCACGCCGGCGAGGGGTCCGCCGCACGCCGGCATTGCTCCGCCCTTGGCGAACCTTGGCATCTCGGTCGCTCACCGCGAAGCGCTCCTGGGATAACTTGGCGAATGTGACACTTCCATCCTGCCCGAGAGACTATGGCGATGAGTGAGCCTCCCTTCGGCTTCGGCCCGCCGGGACCACCTGGAGATGACCCGGAGCGCGGCCCGGGCGGATCAGGCGGGTCCGGTCCGCTCGGTGACCCGCAGCAGTTCGCCGAGGCACTGCGGCAGTTCGCCGACCTGATGTCCTACCAGGGCGGTCCCGTCAACTGGGACCTGGCCAAGAACACCGCGCGCCAGACGATCGTGGCCAAGGGGGATCCCAGCGTCCTCGACAACCAGCGCACGGCGGTCGTCGACGCCGTCAGGCTGGCCGACCTGTGGCTCGAAGACGCGACCTCGCTGCCGAGCGGCATTCGCTCGATCCAGGCGTGGAGCCGCTCGGAGTGGGTGGAAGCCACGATGCCCGTGTGGAAGACGCTCTGCCAGCCCATCGCCGAGCGTGCCGTGGACACCATGGGCAGCATGCTCACGGTCAGCGACGAAGACCTGGAAGACCTGCCGCCCGAGCTGCGGTCGGCCATGGGAGCACTGACCGGCGGCGGCGCCGGAGCACTCGGGGCGCTCGGCGGCCTCGGCGGCCTGGGCGAGATGATGCGCCGGATCGGCGGGATGATGGTCGGCGGCCAGGCGGGCGCCGCCGTGGGGACGCTGGCCGAGGAGATCATCAGCTCGAGCGATATCGGGCTGCCGATCGGCCCCGAGGGGATTGCCGCGCTGCTGCCCGCCGGGGTCGAGGCGTTCGGCTCTGGCCTGTCGGTCGGCGAGGAGGAAGTCAGGCTCTTCGTGGCCATGCGCGAGGCGGCCCATCATCGCCTGTTCAGCCATGTTCCCTGGCTGCGAGCACGGCTGCTTGGCGCGGTCGAGGACTACGCCCGCGGCATCAAGGTAGATCCCGACTCGCTGCGCAACGTCATGGAGCAGATCGATCCGGCCAGCTTCGATCCGGCCAATCCCGAGTCACTCAACGACGCGCTCTCCGGCGCGGCCACGTTCCACCCCGAGGACACCGATGAGCAGAAGGCCGCGCTCGCGCGGCTGGAGACGCTGCTGGCCCTGGTCGAGGGCTGGGTGGCGACCGTGGTCGCCGACGCGGCGCGCAACCGGCTGCCCGAGGCCGAGGCGCTCGCCGAGGCGATCAGGCGGCGGCGGGCAACGGGCGGCCCGGCCGAGCGGACCTTCGCGACCCTGGTCGGTCTCGAACTGCGGCCGCGTCGGCTGCGCGAGGCCGCGACCATGTGGCACGCGCTGACCGACGCTCGCGGCGTCGGCGGCCGGGACGAGGTGTGGGCCCATCCGGACCTGCTGCCGACGGCTGAGGATCTCGATGACCCGGAGGGATTCGTTCGCGGCCGTCCGGAGCTTGACCTGTCCGGCCTGACCGACGAAGCCGCAGCCGCCGGCGAACCAGACGGCGGCGAAACTGGGACCGACGGCGAACCAGACACCGGCGGGGAACCGGATGCCAGCGGAGAACCGGATGCCAGCGGAGA
>JADGPC010000310.1 GCA_017882645.1 Streptosporangiales bacterium
CGGTGAGGCCGATGCCGACCAGCTTGACCGCGCCGGTGGTGACCTCGCCCTTGGCCAGCGCGCCGAGGTGACCGCGGAAGCCGCGCCGGTCGCCGCTCTCGGCCAGGTCGTCGTAGCAGCCGAAGGCACCAGAGCCCGCCCCGGCCAGACCGAGCGCGATCCGCTCCCCCGGCTCCAATCCGGGAACCGCGAGCGCGGCCGCGACGGCCGCGATCGTCACCGCCGGTCCTTCCAGCAGGGTGACCGGCTCGCCGCGATGGTTGGTCCTCGTCCAGGTTTGCTCGCCGCCCGGCTGCGTCCTGGTCAGCGCGGCATAGGCCAGCCGCGCACCCGCCGCCGCCATCAGGAGCCGCCGTCCCGGCCGCCGGGTGGTCACTTCTTCGACTTCTTCCTCGAGGAGGACGACGGGCTTACCGACGGCGACGCGACCGGGCTGGGAGCCGGACTCGGCGCGGCATTGGGCCGGACTCCGTAGGCCGACGGCGTGGGGTGCGGGTTCAGCAGTTCCCGCAGCGCCTGCGCGACGATGATCTGGCCGGTGACGGTCTCGGCGTTGTCGACGGTCGTGAGCGTGACCCCCGCGGAGCCGTTGACGACCGCCTCGACGGCACTGCGCGGGCCCGAGCCCTTGAGCGCCCCGGCCAGCAGCGCGCCCTTACTAGCCTCCTGGAGGTCCTGCGTCAGGGAGACCAGCGCCAGGTTGAACGGCACGGCCGTCTTGGCCGGCGGCACGGTGGCGGGCAGCACGACGACGGCCATCGTTGCCTGACCAGCCAGGGCGGCGTTGCCGTTAACGCCGTTGATCTGCAGGAATCCCGCGTTGGCGAAGCCGGTCAGGATCTGCTGGCTCTGCGGTGCGGTCAGCGTCGGCAGCAGCGGGTCCTTGGTCACGACCGCGGCCGCGATGACCTGCGCCGCCGCCTGCTGACCGGAGATCTGCGGGTCGAGGGTCGCATGCGGCAGCGTCACCCCGGCGGGCACCAGCTTGGCTGCCGTCGCCGCCGTGGTCTTCAGTTGCTCCTCCGTAGCCGGCGAGGTGTCGAAGAACTGCGAGCTGAGCGCGACTTGGCCGGTGACGTCCGCTCCGGCCTTGCCGAGCGCCGTCATCACGCCGTCAACGGTCGTGCTGTCCGCGCCCGGCGCGAGCACCAGCACGACACGCTGGCCGTCGAGCAGGCCACGCAGCAGGCTGCCCTCGGCGGCCTGAGCGAAGGCCTGGTCGGCGGCGATCTGATTCTTGAGCTGGGTGTTGTGCGCGTAGAGGGCCTTGTTCTGCTTCGCCTCAGCTGCCGCGAGCTTGTTGAGCCGGTCGGCGAGGTTGGGGGCGACCGCCTGAGAGCCCACCACAACACCGATCGCCAGCGCCAGGAAGACCGCGACGATCGAGACGAGGTGATAGCGGAAGTCAATCAATGCTGAAACAGTCCTGTTAGCCAGTGCCAGAACGGGCTCAGGTACAGCCCGATCAACTTGATGACGATCTGGCCAACAGGAAGTGCCGCGACCGCGACCATGATCGTGACAACCGCGGCTAGCACCAGCAGGACCAGCCATGAGGTCGAGATCCGGCTCTGGTAGAGCCGGCTGACGCCCTTCGGCTCGACGATCTTGTCGCCGACCCGCATCCTGGTCAGGACCGAGCTGGCCATTCCCGGCCGGCCTTTGTCCAGGAACTCTACCAGCGTGAACCGCATGCCGACGGCCACGATCAGCCGCGCACCCAGGTCGTCGGCGAGCAGCAGCGCGACGTCCTCGCTGGTGCCGGTGGCCGGGCAGAGCACCGAGTCGAGACCGAGTGACTGCACCCGGGCCAGACCAGGCGCCTCCCCGTCCGGGTAGGCATGGACGACGAGCTCCGCTCCGCAGTTCAGGGCCCGGTCGGAGACCGAGTCCATGTCACCGACGATCAGGTGCGGGCGGTAGCCCGCGTCGAGCAGCGCGTCAGCGGCACCGTCCACGGCCACCATGACCGGCTTGAACTCCCTGATGTAGGCGCGGAGCGCCTGCAGGTCCTCCCGATGCCGGTAGCCGCGGGCGATGACCAGAGCGTGCTTGCCCTCCAGCTTCGTGCGCAGCTCAGGCACCCTGATGCCGTCGATCAGCTCCTCGAAGTCACGGCCGATGTAATCGACCGTGTTCGCCATGAACGCCCGGATCTGGGCGGCCAGCCCGGCCTTAGCCTTGATCATCGTGGAGGTGACCGACTCGCTGGTCTGCACGATCCCCTTGGCCGCGACCACCTCGCCGACGTACAGCGTGTCCCCGTCGAGGCGGACCAGGTGACCCTCGCTGACCTTCTCGAAGACCTCAGGCCCCACGTCGTCGATCAGCGGGACGCCGGCGTCGACGAGCAGCTGCGGCCCGAGGTTCGGGTACCGCCCGGTCATGCTGGCCGCCACGTTGATGACCGCCGCGACCTGGCAGTTCAGCAGCGACTCGGCGCTCACCCGGTCCAGGTCGGCGTGGTCGATGATGGCGATGTCACCGGGCTTGAGCCGCCTGGTCAGGGTCTTGGTGCGCTTGTCGAGCCGGGCGGGACCGACCAGCCCGGGTAGGTCGGCCGACCCGTTCCCGCGCTTGCCAGCGAGCTTCCGCGAGTAAACCCTCATTGCGTTACCAAGTGTGCCAGACCGGCTACGTCCCGACGTCATCACAGCCTCAGCCACCACCAGCGGCCACGCAGATCACCGCGGCCTCGCCGACTCCGCCCGCTCGGCAGCCGCCGCGGCGAGCAGTTCGCCGGCATGCGCCCGGCCGAATTCGGAGTCTTCAAGCCCGGCTAGCATCCTGGACAGCTCCCTGACCCGGCCGGAATCGTC
>JADGPC010000311.1 GCA_017882645.1 Streptosporangiales bacterium
CTCCCGCTTCGGCATTGAGGTCGGCGACGACTACGGCGGCACCCTCGGCGGCCAGGGCCCGGGCATAGGCCTCACCGATTCCCCGTGCCGCACCCGTCACAATCGCGACTTTGCCCGCAAAGCGGTCTCCTGGTCTGGACATTTGTCCAGACTACAGTTCAGTCGTCGGCCGGGCGCAAGCACCATTCAGCCGAATGCGATCCCGTTCTTCGCGGATTCCGGAAGTGGATCGTCCGGGATCGGACCTACGATGCGAGCCATGACAGCATCTAATGATCAGATAGCCCCGCGGCCGCAGTGGCAGGATGGCGGGGTGGACGCGCAGTTCGGACCGCACCGGTTCAGCGCCGGCGACGGCGGCAGCACCGAATTCCGGGCCGCCCGCTTCGAGGTCGCTGACCTGCGCGGTGCCCGGTTCACCGACTGTGACCTGACCGGCGTCACGATCCGGGACGGCTGGCTCGTCGACGTCAGCATCTCCGGCTACCTCAGCAACGTCACCGTCAACGGCGTGGACGTGACCGGCTTCGTCAGCGCCGAACTGGACCGGCGGCACCCGGAGCGGGTGCAGTTCCGCGAGGGGCAGGACGCCGACGACTTTCGCGCGATGTGGGACACCATCGAACGACTCTGGGCGGACGCGGCCGGGCGGGCCGGGCGGCTGCCCGCGGCGGCGCTGTCCGAGCAGGTGAACGACGAGTGGTCGTTCGCGCAGACGCTGCGCCATCTGGTGTTCATTACCGACGCCTGGGCGAGCCGCACGGTGCTGGACGAGCCGATGCCCTACCACCCGCTCGGCCTCCCGCAGAGCTGGTACCCGCCCGCGGCCGCGGCCGCGCTCGGCATCGACCTGACCGCGCAGCCCGGCTACGCCGAGATCCTGGCCGCCCGCGCGGACCGGATGGCGGTGATGCGGCGCATCCTCGCCGGCCTGACCGATGCCGACCTCGGACGAGGCTGCCAGCGCTCGCCCGCTGCCGGCTACCCGGAGGAAGAGCGCGCCGTAGCCGAGTGCCTCGCCGTGGTGATGGACGAGGAGATCGAGCACTACCGGTTCGCGGTCCGCGATCTGGCGGTGCTGGAAGCCCGATAGATGGCCAGGCAGCGAACCTACCGTGCCTCCTGGGCAGCGGCGGCCGCGGCCGGCCTTAGTACCGCCGGAGGCGTCGTTGTGGGACCAGGTTGGCCAGCTGCACGTCATCACCGCGGCGGTCGCGATGAGCGGCATCGCCGGGGACGTGGACGAGGCCCGCAGCCACCTCGAACGACGCCTGGCGGTGGTAACCGAGCGGGCTGGGCTCTGATCCGGGCGGGCTTCGCGCGGTACCGCGCTCACCGTCCTGTACGCGGCGCCCATTGCGCTGGGATGAGCTCGAAGGAGCGGTGTACCGGCCTGCGCTCGCTAGCTGCCAGGCTGCGGCGGAACGGGGACCGCTATGACGGCGAGGCCATCGATCTTGGCGAAGTCGGCTGGGTTACAGGTGTACACCGGCAGGTTCCGCGAAATCGCGGTGGCGGCGATCATCGCGTCGTAGGCGCGAGCTGAGGGCTTGCGGCCGGCCTGGCGGAGGGAGGCCGCCACGCGCCCGAAGGCGCGCGCCGCCGGTGCGTCGAAGGGCAGCGGGTCGAAGTCTGCCTCAGCCTGCTGGACATGCGCCTGACGCGCGGCACGGTCCTCGTCAGTGGCCGCCACGAGGGGCCCGACGGTCAGTTCCGCGAGCGTCACCGCCGTGATGAGCGGCTCGGCGGGCAGAGCAGCCGGGTCGGTGATGCGGGGCAGCATGATCACCGTACTGGTATCGAGCACGCCACGCAGATAGCGCGGATCACTCTCTGTCACAGTGCCGGATCCAGCAAATCGTCGATATCCGCCCGCAGCCGCGCCGGGTCAACGGCAGGCAAGCTCCTCCACCGCTGAAGCAGCAACGCCGCCTGCAATGGGCGCCTGGGCAGCGGCCGGAGCTCAGCGATCGGATGGCCGTCACGGGTGACCGTCATCGCCTCCCCGCCTGCGACGCGGTCAAGGATCTCACCGCCATGGTTGCGTAGATCTCGTATCGGGACTTCCGCCATGACCGTAGTGTATCACGCGTGAGACACCAATGCCGTCGAGGCGCCGCCGGGAGCAGGGCAAGACGAGTAATCGCTGCTGGAGGTTCGGCCCTTGCGAGGCCGCCGCGAGCTGTTTGCGGCGAGCCGGCTAGCGGCTGTCAGCGTGCTGGATTGCCGACGAGCGCGCCCAGGCTGGCGAGCGCTGCCGTCCGGGCCCGGTAGTAGACCCAGACGCCGCGCTTGTCGCGGTCCACCAGCCCGGCCTCGTGCAGCACTTTCAGGTGATGGCTGATCGTCGGCTGGGACAGGTCGAAAGCGTCGTTCAGGTCGCAAACGCAGGCCTCGCTGCTCTCACGCGAGGCGATCAGCGACATCAGCCGCAGCCGAACCGGATCAGCGAGCGCTTTCAACAGCGGCGCGACCTGCTCGGCCTGCTGCATCGTCAGCGGCTCTACGGTCAGCGGTGAGCAGCAGGCGGCGGTATCCGCCGGCGTCAGCAGCACCAGAGACTTCGACATTCATCTATATTGACAGATGTTGATGCCTGTGGCAAGCTCGGAACCGCAAGACATAGACAGTAATCAATATCCTACTGATCCGGGAGGCAGCCATGTCCCGCGTCCAGCTCGCCATCAACGTCAACGACCTGAGCGAGTCGATCGCCTTCTACAGCAAGCTCTTCGGGACGGAGCCGGCCAAGCTCCGGCCCGGATACGCGAACTTCGCCATCGCCGAGCCGCCGCTCAAGCTCATCCTGATGGAGAACCCCGGCCACGGCGGCAGCCTGAACCACCTCGGCATCGAGGTAGCCGATACCGACACCGTGGACGCCGAGCAGACCCGGCTCGCCGAAGCGGGCTTCGCGTCGATCGACGAGCGCGACACGACCTGCTGCTACGCCAAGCAGGACAAGTTCTGGGTCCAGGGCGCCCCCAACGGCGAGCGGTGGGAGATCTACACCGTCCTGGAAGACAGTCCGAGCTTCTGGGGCGAGGACGGCGGCAAGAGCTGGGACGCGGTAGAAACCGCCCTGGACACCGCGCCAGCAGAAGAGCAGGCGGCGCAGTGCTGCGGTACCGACGCCGAGAACCGGCAGTCCGGCGTGTGCTGCGCCTGACCAGGCAGGGCACTCGAGTCGCGAGACGCCGGCCGCAGGCGAGCTGCCTCGCGGCAGTCAGCTGGCGGGAGGGGAGAGCATGGCGGCCATCCGCTCGAGCGCCGTGGGTACTAGCCGGTAGTAGACCCAGGTGCCGCGGCGCTCGCTGTCTATGAGGCCGGCCTCGCGCAGGACCTTCAGGTGGTGGCTGATGGTGGGCTGGGTGAGGCTGAACGCGGCGGTGAGGTCGCAGACGCAGGCCTCGCCGCCCTGGTGCGCGCCGATCAGGGACACCAGCCGCAGCCGTACCGGGTCGCCGAGCGCGCGGAACACTTGAGCAAGCCCCGACGCTGCGGCATCCCCGACCGGTTCGCGGACCAGCGGAATGCTGCATTCCTCAGTGTCAGCTGGCGAGCCTTCAGCCGCGATGACCGGCAGCATGGCCGGGCCAGCCTGTATCGACATGGCTCTATCTTGACGCCCGTCGATGCAGGCTGGCAAGCTGGCTTCAGCTGCATTGACTGTCATCTATGAAGGCGAGGCGGGCCCGGTGGATGATGTCGCTCTGTGGCGGCGGCTGACGGCGGAGTTCGCTGGCAGCGCGTTCCTGGCCGCCGTGGTGATCGGCTCGGGCATCGCCGCCGTGAACCTGTCGCCCGGTGCCACCGGGCTGGAGCTGCTGGAGAACGCGGCGGCGACCGCGGCCGGGCTGTTCACGATCATCTTGATGTTCGGACCGGTGTCCGGCGGCCATTTCAACCCGGTGGTGTCCTTCGCCGATGCCGCGTTCGGGGGGCTGCGGTGGCGGGACGCCGCCGCCTACCTGCCCGCCCAGGTGGCGGGCTGCATTGTCGGCGCGGTCGTCGCGAATCTAATGTTCGCCCAGCCTGCGATCAGCATCTCGGTCAAGGCCAGGGCCACGCCGGCGCATTTCCTGTCCGAGATCGTCGCCACCCTCGGGCTGCTGCTGGTGATCTTCGCCCTGGCCAGGTCGGGCCGGTCCCGGTCCGCGCCGGCGGCCGTCGGCGCGTACATCGGCGCGGCCTACTTCTTCACGTCCTCGACCAGCTTCGCCAACCCGGCGATCACGGTCGGCCGGATGTTCTCCGACACCTTCGCCGGCATCGCCCCGTCCTCCGCGCCGGCGTTCATCGCCGCCCAGGTCATCGGCGGCGGCCTGGCCGTCATCGTGATCCGGGTGCTGTATCCCCGGCTCACCCCGGCCGAGGCCGCCGACATCATCTTCCCGCACCATGACGCACCCGTCCCCGCCTCCCAGACCGCGCCGGCTGGGCCTGCGCACGTGACGGGGGACGCGACGGCAAACGGGGGCCGGGCTGCGGCCGGCGGGATGTCCGGCCAGGACCCGCAGAGATAAGGCCACCAGAAGAAAAGGAACCGCGATGCATCTGGTCATGATCGGCGGGAGCGATGCGGGGATCAGCGCCGCGCTGCGGGCCCGCGACCTCGATCCGGGCGCTGACGTCACCGTGGTCGTGGCGGACGCTTACCCGAACTTCTCCATCTGCGGCATCCCCTACTACGTCTCCGGAGAGGTCACCCACTGGCGGAACCTCGCCCACCGCACCGCCGCCGACCTCGAAGCGACCGGGATGGCGCTCCGGCTCGACACGACCGCCCGCAGGATCGACGTCGGCGGCCGCAAGCTGCTGGTCACGGCCGCTGACGGCACCGAGGAGCTGATCGGCTACGACAAGCTCGTCATCGGCACTGGTGCCGTGTCAGCCCGCCCGCCGATCAGCGGCCTGGACGCCCTCGGCCCGGCGGACGGCGTGCACCTGCTGCACTCGATGGGCGACACGTTTTCCGTCATGCGGACTCTGGAGCATTCCGCGCCCGCCAGCGCGGTCATTATCGGCGCCGGCTACATCGGCCTGGAGATGGCCGAGGCCCTGACCGCCCGCGGCCTGTCGGTCACCCAGATGGAGCAGCTCGGTGAGGTCCTGCCCACCGTCGACCCGGAGCTCGGCGCCCTGGTCCATGCCGAGCTCGCCGCGCACCGCGTCGAGGTCCTGACCGGCACCACCGTCCGGCAGCTCAGCCGGGCTAGCGCAGGCGGAGCAGCCCGGCTGCGCGTCGACGCGACAGCAGCCGGAGGCGAGACGATTTCCCGGATGGCGGACATGGTCCTGGTCGTCACCGGCGTACGCCCCGACACCGAGCTGGCCGCCTCCGCTGGCGCGGCTCTAGGTGTGCGGGGTGCGATCGCCGTGGACCGGGGCATGCGGACCAATGTGCCGGACGTCTTCGCAGCGGGGGACTGCGTCATCACCCACCACCGCCTCGCCGGCGAGACCTACCTGCCGCTCGGCACCACCGCGCACAAGCAGGGCCGGGTCGCCGGAGAGAACGCGCTCGGCGGGAACCGGGAATTCGCCGGCAGCCTCGGCACCCAGGTCGTCAAGATCTTCGACCAGGCCGCCGCCCGCACCGGCCTGCGCGACCACGAAGCCGTCGCCGCCGGGTTCGACCCGGTCACCACCAGCTTCGAGGCCGACGACCACAAGGCTTACTACCCCGGCAGTCACCGCATCACGATGCGGGTCACCGGCGACCGGGCAACCGGCCGGCTCCTCGGGATGCAGCTGTTCGGCCACCGGCACGCCGAGATCGCCAAGCGGATCGACATCGCCGCCACCGCCCTCTTCCACGCCATGACCGTCGACGCCGTCAGCGACCTGGACCTGTCCTACACCCCGCCGCTCGGCAGCCCCTGGGAAGCCGTCCAGATGGGGACCCAGGCCTGGACCCGGCTCGCCCGGTCCGGCTGAAAGCTGCGGGCGGTGTTGCAGCATCACCCTCGGGGCGCAGGCTTGAGTGCCTTGACGATCGCTGAGTGCAGGCCTCCGCCTGCGTCGCTGGTGGGTGTGATGCTGACTTCGGCAAACCCGGCCCTGGTCAG
>JADGPC010000312.1 GCA_017882645.1 Streptosporangiales bacterium
CGACGTTCGGGCTCACCGTGGTCAGCCGGGAGACGAACGAGGAGCAGGGGGTCAGGGAGGCCATGCTCGTGGTCGCCGACGCGCCCGCTGGCATGTCCTACGTCCAGCTCCTCGAGCCGCTCGGTCCCGATACGCCCGTCGGCCGGTTCCTCGAGCGGCGCGGCGAGGGAATCCATCACGTGGGATACGGCGTCGCCGATATCGACGCTGCGCTGGCCGCCATCAGCGCCACCGGCGTGCGCCTGCTCGACGCCAGGCCGCGGCACGGCTCGATGGGAGCGTCAATCGCATTCCTGCACCCCGGCGACCTCGGCGGAGTGCTGACCGAGCTGGTCGAATCGGCCAGCCGGTAACGGCCGGGAAGCCCGCCGGATCGGGTCTCTCAGGGCACCGCAAATCCACCCACCAGGGCCGGACAGTGCACGGAAAGGAGCAGTAAGCCGAATAATTCGTGAGCTAGGCCACGAGCAGCCGCGAACAGGCTTCCAACGCGACGGTGGCGGAGTACGCTGCCGTCACCGGGAAAGTGAAGTGGCCTGCGGGCTGTGGCCCCTGGCGGTCCTGCCGCTGCGGGCGTGCCTGGTCGGCAATCCAGACGAACGGCCCCGGTAAGGGCATCGGAGTCCCTGCAGGCTCTAGGATGCGACAACCCCCCGTCTACCCCAGGATTAGGCGACATGCAGCCCGATATCAATGCTCAGCTCGGCACCTTCTTTGATGATGACCAGCCGCATCCGCAGTTCTCGCAGAAGATGCGCGGCTACGACCAGGAGGAGGTCGAGGCTCATCTGAGGGAGTTGGACACCAGGCTGCGCGATATGCGGCAGTCTTACCAGGCCACGCAGCAGGAGATCGCCTACCTGCACCGCCAGATGCAGGAGCAGGAGCGGCCGACCTACTCCGGGCTCGGCTCGCGGATTGAGCAGCTGCTGCGGCTGGCCGAGGAGCAGCGGGACGAGATACTGCAGGAGGCCAGGACCGAGGCGAGCCAGCTGCTGGCCTCAGCCAAGGTCGACGCCGCCGAGCTCCGCGCCGGCGCCGAGAACGAGACCGCCGAGCTGCGGGCCAACGCCAAGCGGGAGACCGACGACCTGCGCGGGTCGGCGGAGCGCGAGGCGGACAGCATCAAGACGTCCGCGCACCGCGAAGCCGACGAGCTGACCTCGACCACCGAGCGCGAGGTGGCCAAGCTCCGGGCGATGGTCGACCACGAGGTGGCAGAGAAGCGGGCCGCCGTCGAGCGCGAGATCGCCAAGCTGCGGACGACCACCGAGCGCGAGGTCGCCCAGCTGAAGGCGTCGTCCAAGCGCGAGCGCGACGAGATCCTGACCACCTCCAAGCGCCAGGCCGACGAGATGCGCAGCCAGGCGCAGCGCATTCTCGAGGAGAGCGAGGCGCAGCGCGCGCAGGCCGAGGCGGAGTTCGACATCCAGCTCGCCTCCCGGCGGGAGGAGGCCGAGCGCCAGGAGGCCGAGCGCCTGGCCGCCGCGCAGGCCGCTACCCAGCGGCTGGTCTCCGAGGCCGAGCAGCGGGCCGCGACGGCTGAGCAGCGAGCCACCAAGGCGAGCGCGCAGGCCGAGCAGTCCAGGCGGGACGCGGACGATCACGCGAAGCAGCTGGTCAGCAGCGCGAAGAAGAACGCGGACGACATCGTCGCCCAGGCCAAGGCGCAGGCGGACCAGCTCCTCGCCGAGGCGAAGGCGGACGCCGACCGGCACGCCAGCACCGCGCAGCGCCGGGTCGACGAGGCGAACAAGCAGTACGAGACCGTGCAGGCGCACCTCGCGCAGATCAGCCAGCTGCTCGGCCCGTCTGCCGCTAGCCTCTCCCCCTCCCCGGCTCCCGCGCTCGCCGCCCCGAGGGCCGTCGCGGCCGCGCCGACTAACGGCGGCGCCGGTCAGACGGCCACCAGGCAGGCGCCCCCGGCAATGACCAAGGCCGAGCAGAAGCAGGCCAACGGCAAGTCAGGCGAGGGCGACGGCGAGGAGTGGTGGACCGAGTAGGCCACCCGCGCAAGTAGCCGGAAGGCTCCTCCGCCCGCCGGGCGGAGGAGCCTTCCGCGTGAGCGGGGCTACGCGTTGACGGTCTGGCCGCCGTCGACAACGATCGTCTGGCCGGTCAGATAGGACGATGCGTCGCTGGCCAGGAAGACCGCGGGCCCGGCCATCTCCTCGGCGCGCGCCCAGCGCTTCATCGGCACCGTCGCGATCGTCGCCGGGCCGGAGACGGGATCTTCCCACAGGTTGCGGTTCAGGTCGGTGGCCGTCCAGCCGGGGCACAGCGCGTTGACCCGCACGCCGTCGGCCGCCCACTCCACGGCCAGCGACTTGGTCAGCGAGATCAGCCCGGCCTTGGCTGCGCCATAGGGCGTGATCAGCGGGGACGCGGCTACGCCAGCCACGGAGGCGACGTTGATCACCGAGCCCGACCCGCGGTCAAGCAGGTGACCGGCGAACGCGTGGCAGACATACACGGCCGAGCTCAGGTTCAGCCTGATCAGCTTGTCCCAGCCGGTCAGCCGCAGATCGCGGAAGCTGACCATGAAGTTCGACCCGCCCGCGTTGTTCACCACGATGTCGACGTGACCCAGCTGGTCGATCGCCGCCGCCACCGCGCCGGCCACGTCGGACTGGTCGGTCACGTCAGCGGGAATGACGATGGCCTTGCGGCCGACGGCGGTGATGTCGTCGGCCGTATCGGCCAGGCCGTCCGCTGTGCGCGCCACGATCGCGACGTCCGCACCCGCCTGGGCCAGCGCGACGGCGATGGCGCGGCCAATCCCGCGCGACGCACCGGTCACGAAGGCGGTCTTGCCGGTCAGATCGAACAGGCTCACGTTGAGTCCTTCCATTCAGCGGGAAGCGGCCAGGCCGCCGGATTCAGCAGGCGCACTATCTCATTCAGTACGATTCGGACGTAAGTCTCGCCCACCCACAGATGCTTCGCCCGGTCGACGCCGACCACCCTGGCCTGCGGCACCCGGGCGAAACGCTCGACGGCCTCGCCGGGGCGCAGGTAGTCGTCCAGTTCGGGCACCAGCGCGAGCAGCGGACGGCCGCCCGCCGCCCAGGCGTCCAGATCGCCGTCCCCCGCCCGGCGCAGCGCCGGGGAGAGCAGGATCGCCCCTTCGACTGGCGGCACGTTGCCCCACATCAGCGCCAGCTCGGTGCCGAACGACCAGCCGAGCAGCCAGATCCTGGGCAGCCCGGCGGTGACGCAGAACTCGATCGCCGCGGCCACGTCGCCGCGCTCCGGGCCGCCGCCGCCGAACTCGCCGCCGCTGGCGCCGCGCTCGGACGAGGTTCCCCGCGTGTTGAAGCGCAGCACCGCCAGGTCAGCCAGCGCCGGCAGCCGGTACGACGCCTTGCGCAGCAGGTGGCTGTCCATCATCCCGCCCGCCGTCGGCAGCGGGTGCAGGCAGACCAGCGTGGCCACCGGGTCGCGGCGCGGCGGCCGGGCCAGCTCGCCGACCAGATCGAGGCCGTCGGCCGTGCGCAGCACGATGTTCTCCCGGCGGGCCGGCAGGACGGTACCCGCCCGGATCTCGACCGCTGCGCGCTCAGCCACGAACGTTCCTCACTGATCGGTGGCCAGTTCCATCACCGGTAGCTGGCCGGCCCAGGCCGGCGCGGCCGACGCCGCCAGCAAGCATTGTGCCAGTGCCTGCGTTCGGCGAGGCCAGGTGTCTGCACCGGCCAGACCACCAGGTGCGCCGTGCCTGGCCTGATCTCCTGGTCGCAGCCCGGGCAGCGGTACTCCTTCGCCGCTGCGGCGCCTGGCACCGGCCGCACCACCCACTCGCCGTCCGGCCACTCCTCGGTTCGCGGCGGACCGAGCCTGGCCGGTGAGTCCTCGTCCCCGTCACCCGCTCCCCGGCCGGCGGCCGGCGGCGTGCGGCCGGCCCGGCGCGGGCGGCGCGGCACCTCCCCGGGCAGGCGGCGCGCCTTCCGCGGGCTCACCGACCGGCGGGAGTCTCGTGACCGGCGGGGGACTCGTGACCGGCGGGGGACTCGCGGGCGGCGGGGGACTCGCGGGCGACTGGCGAGAGGCCGCCCTGCGCGTACTGGGTCATCAGCGGCGACGGCGCGAAGGCCGGGTCGCCGTAGCCCGCGTGCATGGCCCTCAGCACCTCGACCGCCGTGCCGACCCCCGCGTCGGCCAGCAGCCGGATCGGCCCGCGCGGGTAACCGCAGCCCAGCGTCATCGCCGTGTCCACGTCGGCGGATGTCGCGTACCCGTCGCCGACCATCGCCACCGCGTCCCTTAGCTGCGGGTAGAGCAGCGCGCCGACCAGCAGGCCGGGCCGGTCGGCTGACCGGACCGCGCGCAGGCCAAGCCTGGCGATCAGCGCGCGGGCCGCGGCGAGCGCCCTGGCCGAGGTCACCGGGCTCGCGACGAGTTCGGCCAGGCTCAGCGTCGCCAGGTGCAGGCCGACCGACTCCGCGGCTCGGCCCGCGGCGGTCGCCGGCCCGATCACGCCGCCCTCGGGGCCGATCGCGACGATGACCAGGTCGCTCGGGTGCGCCGGGTTGCGAGTGACGTTGATCCCGGCCGCGGCGATCAGGCTGGCCAGCTCCGCGGACCGGTCCTGATGGTCGATCAGCGTGACGGTGCCGGGAGGAGGCGGCTGGTCCTCGTTGTCGAAAACTGCTGAGTCGCCGCCCGTGGCCGCGCCGGAGTATTCGTAGAAGCCCGCGCCGCTCTTGCGCCCGACCCGGCCGGCGTCGGTCAGGCGGCGCAGCAGCGGAGCCGGGGTGTACCTGGTGCCGCCGAACTCGCGGTCGAGCACCTCGAGGACCGACAGCGAGGTGTCGAGCCCGATCAGGTCGAGCAGGGCCAGCGGTCCCATCGGCAGGCCGATCCCCGCGGTCACCGCCAGGTCGATGTCGTCGCGGGTCGCGTAGCCGGTCTCGAGCAGCCGGGCCGCGTGGTTCAGGTAGGGCAGCAGCAGGGCGTTGGCGACGAACCCGGCCCGGTCGGTAACCTGCACCGGCGTCTTGCCGAGCCGCCGGGCGAGCTCGGTCACCGCCTGGCCCGCCGACGGCTCGGTCAGGACCGTGGTCACGACCTCCACCAGCCGCATCACCGGGGCGGGGTTGAAGAAGTGCATGCCGATCACCCGGCCCGGGCGGGCCGAGGCCGCGGCGATGGCGGTGACCGACAGCGACGAGGTGTTGGTGGCGATGATCGCGTCCGGCCGGCAGACCTGGTCGAGCTCGGCGAGGATCTGACGCTTGACGGCCAGCCGCTCCGGCACGACCTCGATCACCAGGTCGGCGCCGGCCAGGCTGCCCAGCGCCGCTCCCGGCCGGACCCGGCCCACGATCTGCGCGTACTCGTCCTCGGTCAGCTTGCCGCGGGACACGGCCCGGCCGAGCGAGCCGTCCAGGATCGCCATGCCACGGGACAGCGCGCCGGAATCGGCCTCGACCGCGGTCACGGTCAGGCCGGCCCGGGCGAAGACCTCGGCGATGCCGGCCCCCATCGTGCCCAGGCCGACGACCCCCACGTCACGGATTTCCATGGCGCGACACTACCGAGGCGCGTACCGCCGCCCGCCGGCCGGCCTCGCGATCGACGACCACGACCGTGCGTTCAGACGCGGCGGGTAGCTGAGCGGCCGCCCGGCGCGCCGGCGTCGGCGTCGGCGGGGGCGAACCAACTAGAGTCTCCCCATGCGCCTGGTGATCGCTAAATGCAGCGTCGATTACGCGGGGCGTCTGTCGGCCCATCTCCCCCTGGCCATGCGGCTGCTGATCGTCAAGGCCGACGGCTCGGTCCTGGTGCACAGCGACGGCGGCTCGTACAAGCCGCTGAACTGGATGTCGCCGCCCTGCCGGCTCGCCGAGAGCGGCACCGAATGGGTCGTGACCGGGAAGTCCGGCGAGACGCTGACCGTGCACCTGGAGGAGATCATCAGCGACACCTCGTTCGCGCTCGGCGAGGATCCCGGGCTGGTCAAGGACGGCGTCGAGGCCCACCTGCAGGAACTGCTCGCCGCCCAGCTGCACGTGTTCGGCGTCGGCTGGCGGCTGGTCCGGCGCGAGTTCCCGACCGCGATCGGCCCGGTCGACCTGATGTGCCGGGACGCGGTCGGGATCAGCGTCGCCATCGAGGTGAAACGGCGCGGCGAGATCGACGGGGTCGAGCAGCTGACTCGCTACCTGGAGCTGCTGAACCGCGATCCGCTGCTGGCTCCGGTGCAGGGCATCTTCGCCGCCCAGGAGATCAGGCCGCAGGCCCGCGTCCTGGCCGAGGACCGCGGCATCCGCTGCGTGACGCTGGACTACGAGTCCATGCGCGGCACCGACGACGGCGCGCTCCGCCTGTTCTGATCGGCCGCTCCGCGGGTCGGTTAATACGTCGAGTCACTATTGAATGGGCCGCTGCCCTGGGGCGCTGCCCCACTCCGGCGTCACGCCTGGCGGCAGGGGGACCTCGAAGGCATTGAGCAGGAACGAGATCAGGGTGTAGTAACCGCACAGCGAGACCAGCTCGACCATGCCCTCGTCGCCCAGCAGCTGCTGGGCGGCCGCGTACCGATCCGGGTCGAGCCGGCCGCCGGTGGTGAGCTGACGGACCGCCGCGTAGATCGCCCGCTCGTCGTCAGCCTCGAACGAGGGCTCATCGCCGCGGCCGATGGCATCGACGATCGCGCCGCCGACACCGTGCTCGCGGGCCATCGCGGCGTGCGCCCACCATTCGAATTCGGCCTTCCACCGGGCGCCCACGGTAATGATCGCGAGCTCGCTCAGCCGCCGCTCGATCGACGTCCTGAACCTGAGCCTGCCGCCGAGCGCGCTCAGGTGGCGGCCCACTCCGGGGGCGTGCACGAAGGCGTTGAACGGGCCGATCAGGCCGCCGCTGTCGTTGACCAGCTCGGCGCCGCGCGAGCCGGTCACGCCGTCCCACACCTGCTGGCCAGCGTCGTCAAGGTCGTCATAGCGAAGGTAAGGAAGTCGCGTCATACCAGGACAGTAGTACCGGGCCAGCCGCGCGGGGCCAGCCGCGGCGGCCGGCGTCAGACAACCGCTGGTCGCGGGCTCGCGTCTTAGCTAGCGGAAGCAGGGCCGCCCGCCCGCTGGCTCCGCCCAGCCCGTCGAGCGGCCCGCGACGGACTGGGAGATGCCCGTGCAGAAGTTCCGACGGCTGTGCATGGTGCCGAGTTCCACGCCTGCTACTGGGCCAGCGCCATCGCCTGCGCGGGCCCGGCAGCCTGCATGACCCTGGGCGGGCCGGACGGCAGTCAATGGTGGAACGGCACCGCGTGGGCGTCCGCCCGGGCCATCTCGGCGGGGCGGGGATCGGCGCTGCAGGGCCTGTCCTGCGGCGGCACCGGCTGCCTCGCGGTCGGCATCCGCACCGTCGCGGGAAAGCGCCGGACCCTGGCCGAGCGATGGAACGGGTCGGCCTGGACGATTGTCGGAACTCCGAAGTAACCGCGCGAGCTTGCCAGGCATGGCACCATTTACCTAGGCTTTGACCGGAAACTGCGCGATACGGTTCTGTGCGGCCTGTTCGACCGGGGATCGGGGGCATCGGTACCGTGCGGGAACACCGGCTCTACATCGGCGGCCGCTGGCGAGCAGGTGGCGGCGGCACCGCAGCGGCCACCAGTCCGTCGACCGGCGAGCCGTTTGCCACGGTCGCGGTCGCCGATCCGGACGACGTCGACGCGGCGGTGGTCGCCGCCGATGCGGCGTTTGCGGCGTGGTCGGCGGCGTCTCCGTTTGAGCGGGCCAGTGCCTGCGGGCGGATCGCCGCCGCCGTCTCGGCCCGGCGCGACGAGCTGGCCAGGGCGCTCGCCCAGGACCAGGGCAAGCCGCTGGTCGCCGAGGCCTACGACGAGGTCGACGAGCTCGCGGTCTACTTCACGATGGCGGGCGAGGATGCCAAGCGGCTGGCCGGCGCGCTGCCCGCGTCGACCTCGGCCGACCGCCGGGTGCTGACCGCGCGGGTGCCGCTCGGCGTGGTCGGCGTCGTCAGTCCGTGGAACTGGCCGTACACGATGGGCGCCGAGATCTTCGCGCCTGCGCTGGCGGCCGGCAACACCGTCGTCTGGGTCCCGGCACCGACCACGACGGCCTGCTGCGCGCTGCTGGCCGAGATCCTTGAGCAGGCGAGCCTGCCCGCTGGCGTGTTCAGCTTCCTGTCCGGGCCGGGCCCGGTTGTCGGTGCCGCCGTGGTCGGGCATCCGCTGGTCGCCGGCGTGGGTTTCGTCGGCTCGGTAGAGACGGGCGGCAACGTGGCGGCTCGCGCCGTGGGCAAGACCCAGCTGCTTGAGCTGGGCGGCAACGGCCCGATGGTGATCCTCGACGACGCCGATCTGGAACTCGCCACGGACGCGGCGCTGGAGGCCGCGTACCTGTGCGCCGGGCAGAGCTGCACGGCCGGCGAGCGGTTCCTCGTGCAGGCGGGCGTGCGAGCGGAGTTCACCGAGCGGGTGGTCGAGGCGACGAAGGAGCGCGTGCGGCTCGGCGACCCGTTCGACCCGCAGACCACGATGGGACCGCTGAACAACGAGGCGACAGCGGCCAAGTTCGACCGGCACGTCGCCGACGCGGTCGCCGGCGGAGCGCGGGTCTGCACCGGCGGACGCCGGACTCCGGGACTGCCGACCAGCCTGTTCGCGGAGCCGACCGTCCTCGACGGCGTCACGCCGGGGATGGCTATCGAGCGCGAGGAGACCTTCGGCCCGGTCGTTCCGATCGTGGAGGTGAGCTCGGCGGCCGAAGCGCTCCGGCTCACCAACGCCTCGCCGTTCGGGCTGACGACCGCCGTCTTCACCGGGGACCTGGAGCGCGGGCTCGCCTTCGCCGAGCGGGCCAGGGCGGGCTGGGTCAACATCAACGCCTCGACCAACCTGTGGGAATCGCACCTGCCGTTCGGCGGCCGGGCGGGCAGCGTCAGCGGCCGCGGCCGGGTCGGCGGCCGCTACCCGATGGAGACGTTCACCGAGCCGAAGACGATCGTGTACCCGGCGCCGAGATTCAGCCAGTAGCCAGAGCCAGCTCAACGGAGAGTGGGTCACCAAGATGCCGATGCCAACCGCCCTGGAAATCGCCCGCGCGGCAACCCTGAAGCCGATCGCCGACATCGCCGAGGACATCGGGCTCCCGCCGTGGCTGGTCCAGCCGTACGGCGAGCACGTGGCCAAGATCGACCTGAAGGCGATCGAGGAACTGGCCGATCGCCCCAGGGCCAAGTACGTCGTGGTCACCGCCGTCACGCCCACGCCGCTTGGCGAGGGCAAGACGACCACCACGGTCGGTCTCGGCCAGGCGATGCGGCACATCGGCAAGCGCGCCACGATCGCGCTGCGGCAGGCGTCGATGGGCCCGACGTTCGGGATCAAGGGCGGCGCGGCCGGCGGCGGGTATAGCCAGGTCGTGCCGTTCGAGACGCTGAACCTGCACCTCACCGGTGACATGCACGCGGTCACCGCGGCGCACAACATGCTGTCCGCGATGCTCGACAGCCATCTGTTCCAGGGCAATAAGCTCGGCATCGACCTGCACAACATCACCTGGAAGCGAGTGCTCGACGTCAACGACCGGGCCCTGCGGAACATCGTGATCGGCCTCGGCGCGGCGGCGGACGGCGTGCCCCGGCAGACCGGGTTCGACATCACCGCCGCGTCCGAGGCGATGGCGGTGCTGGCCCTGTCGACGTCCCTGCACGACATGCGGGCCAGGCTGGGCCGGATCGTGGTCGGCTACACGGCCGCCGGCGAGCCGGTCACCGCCGAGCAGCTGAAGGCCGCGGGCGCGATGACCGTGATCATGAAGGACGCGATCCGCCCGAACCTGCTGCAGACGCTGGAGAACACTCCCGTGCTCGTCCACGCCGGCCCGTTCGGCAACATCGCGCACGGGAACTCCTCGGTGGTCGCTGACCTTATCGGCATCCATTCCGGTGACTTCCTGATCACCGAGGCCGGGTTCGGCGCCGATATGGGAGCCGAGCGGTTCTTCAACATCAAGTGCCGCGTCTCCGGGCTGCGGCCCGACGCCGCGGTCGTCGTGACGACGGTCCGCGCGCTCAAGGCCCACTCGGGCCGGCACCGCATCGTCGCCGGCCAGCCGCTCCCCGAGGCACTGCTCGTCGAGAACCCGGAGGAGGTGCACCTCGGCGGCGCCAACTTGCGCAAGCACATCGGGAATGTCCGCGCCCACGGCGTGACCCCGGTCGTGGCGATCAACGCGATGCCCGAGGATTTCGCCTCCGAGCACGCCGCGATCGCGGAGATCGCCGCGTCGATGGGCGTCCGGTCGGCGGTCTGCACGAACTTCACCGACGGCGGACGCGGCGCGGCCGCGCTGGCCGAGGCGGTGACCGAGGCGGCGCAGGAGCCGGGCGACTTCCGGTTCCTCTACCCTGCAGAGGTGTCGCTGCGCGAGAAAATCGAGACGATTGCGTCTCGTATTTACGGCGCGGACGGGGTGGACTACGCGCCGCTGGCCGCGCGCCAGCTCGACGGGTACGAGCGGAACGGGTTCGGCGGGCTGCCGGTCTGCATCGCCAAGACGCCGCTCTCGCTGTCGCATGACCCGTCGCTGAAGGGCGCGCCGACCGGATGGCGGCTGCCGGTCCGCGAGGTGCGCGCCTCGGTCGGCGCCGGCTTCGTCTACCCGATCTGCGGCGACATGCGGACCATGCCGGGCCTGGCGTCGAACTCGGCCGCCGAGCGGATCGACATCGACGAGAACGGGGAGATCGTCGGACTCTCGTGACCAGCCTGATCGGGCCAGCGACGTGACCGGGCCAGCGACGTGACCGGCGGCCAGGACAGCTGCTACCCGCGGCTGCCGGTCGGCAGCTTCCTCGACGCGCTCGCCGCCGGGGCGCCCGCTCCGGCGGCCGGCTCGGCGGCCGCGCTGGTCCTGGCCCAGGCCGCCGCGCTGTGCGCCAAGTCCGCGCGGCTGTCCGCACGGCAGCTGACCGCGGACCGGGCTGGCCAGCTCACAGCGGAGGCGGAACAACTTCGCGCGGAGGCCGCTTCGCTCATGGACGAGGACGCGCGAGCCTTCCGCGCCGTGATCGAGCAGAGCCGCCGTCCAGCTGACCCGGCCCGCGCGACCGGCTCGGCCGGGGGGGAAGCCGCGACGCAGCGCGGGTGCCCGGGAGCCGGGCCGGCCGCCGCGGCGGCCGGGGATCTGGCAATTGCGCTGTCGCGGGCCGCCGACGTGCCGATGCGGCTGGTCGAGCTGGCCGCGCCGGTGGCCGAGCTGGCCGCCAGCCTGGCCGCCGGCGGCAACCCCGCGCTGCGCGGCGATGCGCAGACCGCCGCGCTGCTGGCGCAGGCCGCCGCCCGCGCGGCCGCCGCCCTGGTCCGGATCAACCTGACCGACACCCCCGGCGACCCCCGCCCGGCCCGCGCCGCGAGCCTGCTGACCAGAATCGCCCGGTCCGTCGAAGCCGCGGCGCCCTGACGCCCGTGTGCCAGACTTCATCGGGCTGAGGCCGCGACGGCCGTCAGCTGGGGACGAAAGCTGCGTCGAACCGGGGGGAACAGTGAGACGACGGGCGCACCTGGTCGGGTCGATTCCCGGCGTCAGCGCGGCGGATGCGATGGAGGCGGCGCTGACGCGGCTCGCTCCGTACCTGCTGACGCTGTCCGACGGTGAGACCGGCGCGCGGGCGTGGTGGGTCGGCACCTGCATCAGGAACATGCTGGACAATCCCGACCTCGAGGTGGCCGGCGGGGTGCGCGATTTCACCGACTACGAGAACGTGCTCCAGTTCCGGCTGCGCGATGGCGCTGCGCTGCAGGTGGCGAACCTGGAGGCGGGCCTGCCCTATCAGCAGGCCTTCGCCGACAGTTACCCCGCGTTCGTCGAGCTCCGCGTGAAGTACGACCGGCCGGACCTTCCGTTCCAGGTCGGGATCCCCGGGCAGCTGGACCTGTCGCTGGACTCGTTCGGGTTCGGCGAGGGGTTCGCCCCGCACTACTATCGGCCCTGCCTGCAGGCGACGCTCGGCCAGGTGCGCAAGATCGCGGCCACCGCGGCCAGCGACGTGGTGTTCCAGCTCGAGACGCCGGCCGCGCTGATCGCGGTGGCGGCCGCGGGCGAGGACGCGGCAGCCGAGACGGCGCGCCAGGTCGCCGCCCTGACCACCGAGCTGCCCGCGGGCGCGCCTGCGGGCAGCAGGTTCGGCGTGCACCTGTGCCTCGGCGATCTCAACCACAAGGCCATGACCGGGCTGCCGGACATCACCCCTGCGGTACTGCTGGCCAACGAACTCGCCGCGGCCTGGCCGCCGGACCGGACGCTCGAGTTCATCCACGTCCCGTTCGCCGCGGCACAGGAGCCGCCGACCTTCGACGAGGCCTTCTACCAGCCGCTGGCGAAGCTCGATCTCCCGGCCTCGGTGCGGTTCGTGGCCGGCTGCATTCACGAGTCCCTGTCAAGCGACAAGCAGGTCGAGCTGCTCCGCCTGATCGAGAACCATGTCGGCCGCGAGGTCGACGTGGCGGCCGCCTGCGGCCTCGGCCGCCGGCCCGACGTCTCCCAGGCCTGGGACGCCATGGAGAAGGCACTGCTCCTGGTGGCGGACCCAATAGGGCACTGACCGCCATTTTGCTATGCCACACTAGCCTTCTTCAACGGCGATGTGGTCACGGCCGACATGCCTGGCGGCGGGCGCGGCTGAGCAAGGAGGCGGGCGATGGGACGGCGAGCGCACCTGGTCGGGTCGATACCCGGCACGAGCGCGGCGGAGGCCATGGAGGCGGCGCTGACCCGGCTCGGCCCCTACCTCCTTACGCTGTCGGACGGCGAGACGGGAGCCCGGGCCTGGTGGATCGGTGCCTGTATCAGCAGCCTCAGCAGCAATCCCAGCCTGGAGCTGGCCGGCGGCGGCCGGCGCGACTTCTCGACTTACGAGGACGTGCCGCAGTACCGCCTGCGGGAGGGGGCCACGCTGTCGGCCGAGAGCGTGGAGGCCTGCCTTCCGTACCTGGAGGCGTTTACCAGCAGCTACCCGGTCTTCCGAGAGCTGCGCGCCAAGCACGGACGGCCCGACCTGCCGTTCCAGGTCGGCATCCCCGGGCATCTGGACCTATCGGCCGACTCGTTCGGCTTCGAGGTCGCCTTTGATCCCGGCTACTACCAGCCCTCGCTCGAGGCCACGGTCGCCCAGGTCAGCAAGATCGCCGCGGCCGCGGCCGATGACGTTGTCTTCCAGATCGAGACCCCCGCCGCGCTGATCTCGGTGACGATGGCCGGCGACGAAGGCGCGGCGGCGGCCGCCCGGCAGGTAGCGGGCGGGACCGTGGCTCTGCCCGCCGGCGTGCCGGCCGGCACCCGGTTCGGCGTGCACCTGTGCCTCGGCGACATGAACCATAAGTCGATGGTCGGGATGCGGGACATCGCGCCGGCGGTCCTGGCGGCCAACGAGATCGCCGCCGCCTGGCCGTCCGACCGCACGCTGGAGTTCATCCACGTGCCGTTCGCCGCCGCGGAGGAGCCGCCGTCTTTCGACCCGGCGTTCTACCAGCCGCTGAGCAAGCTGGACATCCCGGACTCCGTCCGCTTCGTGGCCGGCTGCATTCACGAGTCCCTGTCAAGCGACAGGCAGGTCGAGCTGCTCCGCCTGATCGAGAGCCATGTCGGCCGCCAGGTCGACGTGGCGGCCGCCTGCGGCCTCGGCCGGCGTCCGGACGTCTCCCAGGCGTGGGACGCCATGGAGAAGGCACTCCTCCTGGTGGAGGACAGCTCAGCCTGACGATCGCGGCCCCGCGGCGGCGGTCCGCTCCCCCGCTCGCGGCATGGCCTCAGCCGGCGAGCAGGTGCTGGTTGGCGGACCTGGCCGCCTCGGCGAGCTCGGGCAGCTCGATCACCGTGATCCCGCGTTGGGCTAGCCAGGCCGTTCCGCCGCCCGGGACGAACAGCGGCGGCTCGCGCCAGGCGATGACGACCCGGCGCAGGCCGGCCTCGGCGACCAGCTCGGCGCAGGGGACGGGCCGGGACGCCCGGCGCAGGCACGGCTCCAGCGAGCTGTAGAGCGTCGCGTGCCCGAGATCGCCCGCCGAGCCGGGCGCCGTGCCTTGCCCGCTGCCCGCGGCTGCTCCAGACTCGGCCGCCCGGCGCAGCGCGACCTCCTCGGCATGGTCGCTGGGGTCGGCCTCACGCGAGTAGCCGGTCGCGATCACCTGGCCGGCCGCGCCGACCAGGATCGCGCCGACCGAGAACGCGGTCCGCGACGGCGGGCACTGCCTGGACAGGTCGATCGCGGCCGCCAGCCAGTGCCGGTCAGCGTCCGGGTTGCCCGGCGCGAGCGGCTGGCCGGCCTGCGACTCCGCCATCGGCAATCTCCCCTTCAGTCAACTACCCAACGGTATCTTCCGCAGGCCAGGCAGTGATTTACTGGCACACAACGACTCGCGGTGCCGCATGAAGGATGGTGTGTAAGGGCGATGGTCGCTACAGCACGCAAACCTGGCCAGCCCGGCCTGGCGAAGACATTCGACTCGCTGAACCCGGCGACGGACGAGCCGGTCGCCACCTTCGCGGTGTTCGGCGAGCACGAGGTCGGCGAGACCGTGGCCAGGGCACGCGAGGCGGCCGCCTGGTGGTCGGCGCTCACCTGGAAGGAGCGGCAGACCAGGCTGCTCGCCTGGAAGTCCTATCTGACCAGGTACATCATGCGGCTCGCCGAGGTCGTGCATGCCGAGACCGGCAAGCCAGCCTCCGATGCCCAGCTGGAGATCCTGCTGGCGATCGTGCACATCGACTGGGCCGCGAAGCACGCGCGCCGGGTACTCAGCCCGCAGAAGGTGCGCAGCGGCCTGGTCGCGTTCAACCACGCGTCCACCGTCCAGTACCACCCGCTCGGCGTGGTCGGCGTGATCGGCCCGTGGAACTACCCCGTCTTCACCCCGATCGGCTCGATCGCCTACGCGCTGGCGGCTGGCAACGCGGTCGTGTTCAAGCCCAGCGAGTTCACCCCGGCCACCGGCAGCTGGCTGGTCAGCTCGTTCGCCGCGGTGGTGCCCGAGCATCCGGTCCTGCAGCTGGTCACCGGCTTCGGCGAGACCGGCAGCCACCTCGCGCGCAGCGGCGTCGACAAGATCGCGTTCACCGGCTCGACCAGGACCGCCAAGAAGGTCATGGCCGCCTGCGCGGAGAACCTCACCCCGATGGTCGCCGAGTGCGGAGGCAAGGACGCGATGCTGGTGGCGGCCGACGCCGACCTGGACTCCGCGGCCGACGCCGCGGTCTGGGGCGCGCTCTCCAACGCCGGCCAGACCTGCGTCGGGGTCGAGCGGATCTATGTCGCCCAGAGCGTCTACCACACGTTCATCGAGAAGCTAGCCGACCGGGTCAGCGGGCTGCGCCCGGGCGATGACCGGGAGGCCGACTACGGGCCGATGACGATGCCGGGCCAGCTCGAGGTGATCGAGCAGCACATCGCCGATGCGATGGCCTGCGGCGGCCGCGCTGTGGTCGGCGGGCTCGGCAGCATCCGCAAGCCCTACGTCGGCCCGGTCATCCTCGCCGACGTCCCCGAGACGAGCGCCGCGGTCACCGAGGAGACCTTTGGGCCGACGATGACGGTCAAGCCCGTCGCCGACCTCGCCGAAGGCGTCAGGCTCGCGAACGCCGGCCGCTACGGCCTGGGCGGCAGCGTGTACTCCAAGAACAAGAAGGCCGCGATGCGGGCCGCCAGGTCGCTGCGGACCGGGATGACCTCGATCAACTCGGCGCTCACCGTCCTCAGCGTGCCGTCGCTCCCGTTCGGCGGCGTGGGCGAGTCCGGCTTCGGGCGGATTCACGGCGCGGACGGGCTGAAGGAGTTCTCGCGCGCCCAGTCCATCACCCGCCAGCGGATGAAGCCCATGTCGAACCTGACCAGCTTCACCAGAACCGACAAGGACCTCAACCAGATCATGACCCTGGTCACCCTCCTCCACGGCCGCCGCTACAAGTAACCAACCCCCCGTCTCAACGACAACGCTGAACCCCTGCTGCTGCTATAGCGACAGCAGGGGTTCAGCGTTGTCGTTTGAAATGCGAGTTAGGGGGCGGGGGTCAGGAGGAGGTCGGAGGGCTCGACGGCGGCTAGGGGGGCGCGGCCCGAGATCATGTCGGCGGCCCGCTCGGCAATGGCGATCGTGGGCGCGTTGGTGTTGCCGCGCGGAACGGCCGGCATCACCGAGGCGTCGACCACGCGCAGGCCCTCGACGCCCCTGACGCGCAGCTCGGTGTCCACGACGCCGGGCAGCCTGCTCGCGTCCAGCTGGGTCTCGCCGCTCATCGAGCAGGTGCCGACCGGGTGGTAGATCGTCGTCACGTCGCGGCGGACAAAATCACGGAGGTCCGCGTCGCTACGCAGCTCAGCACCCGGCGCCGCCTCGGCCGACCACATCTTGCGCAGCGGCTTCGCGTCGGCGATCTGCCTGGCCATCGCCACCCCTCTGACCAGCGCCTCCAGGTCGGCCGGGTCGGCCAGGTAGGCCGGATCGATCAGCGGCCGGTGCCGGGGGTCGGCGCTGCGCAG
>JADGPC010000044.1 GCA_017882645.1 Streptosporangiales bacterium
CGGTTGCGGCGCAGAGCGCGGCCCTGACGCACACAGGCCGGCCGCCCACTTCGATCTTCACCGGATATTACGCAGAAGCAGCCGCGCTCGACGTGCTCGGCTCTGGAGACCACCTGCCGCCTGTGCTCTCCGGCCACAACGCCTACTGGATGTGGGGACCTGGCGGGGCATCCGACCGCACGGTACTCGTCGTCGACGCGCTCGGCCAGCTACGGCCGTACTTTGCCAGCTGCCGCCATCTGACCACCTTCCACGCGCCTTACCACGTACGGAACAACTGGACAGGCGTGCCGATCGGGATCTGCACTGGCCCGGTAGCCAGCTGGCGCACGCTATGGCCGAAGCTGAGGCACTACGGCTGACCGCCTAGGCAGATAGGAGGTAGCGGTCGCGGCGGTGACGCGGGAAGCGCCGGCGGCCCGCTTGCCGCACCCGGCTAGGGCACGGTGATGCTGGCCGCGTTGGAGAAGGCGCCGCAGTCGGCACCCTTGCATGCCCGGAGCCCGAAGGCGTAGGTGTCGCCCGGGGTCAGCAGGCTGACGGTCCACGTGTTCTGGGCCGTGGACAGCGGCCAGGGCAGTCGCCTGAAGCTGGTTTCATTCTTGGTTACGTCCTTCAGGAAGACGAAGTACCTGTCCGCGCCGGGCGCGGGCGTCCAGGACAGCTTGGCCTGGCCAGCGGTGCGCGACGGCCTGACCGTCAGCGCGGGCCGGGTCAGCGGGCCGGTTGGCAGCACCGGGAGCGGCCTGGGGTAGGCGCGGCCGAGGTGGAACCTGGCCGCCAGAGCGTCGGCGAAGGCGGCCGCGATCTTGATCTGGCCGTTCGTGTTGGGATGCGTGCCATCCCACAGATCGGCGGCGACGTTTATGTCGCCGTCCCGTGCGACCGCGATCGGTGACTGGGCCGTGGACAGCTGCGAGGCGGTCGAGGAAATCGTGTGATTGTAGCTGGCGACGCTGGCGGCGAAGGCGGGCTTGGTCTGGGTGTGGATATCCGGCGGTATGAGGCCGAGCACGATTCTGATGTGCGGCCGGGCGGCCCGGCCGGCGGCGATGAAGCTGGCCAGGTTCGCGGCCATGTCGGGCTGGCTGATGCCGTACCAGAAGAGGTCGTCAAGGCCGAGCAGTACCAGCAGGTAGTCCGGGTGGTAGGTGGCCACCGTGGCGCCGATCGCGGTTTTCTCGCCGAACGCTGTCATGCCCCAGCTGGCGTCGTTCGCATGCTCGAACCGGGGATTGGCGTAGCTGCGGTCGCCCTCGGTCTTGGTCACGTTGTTGTACAGCCAGCGGTTCGGGCCCACCATCCGCGGGCTGAGGCCGTCGGCCCGCAAGTGCTCGTAAAGCCAGTACTGCCAGGTGTAATCGCCGGCGCTGCCCTCGGTGATCGAGTCACCGACGATCATGATCCGCGGTGATCCCGCCGACGGCTGGCCCGGCACCGAGGGGGACGGCGCGGGCCGGGCCGCGGCCGAGGTGGTGCCGTACACAGCGGCAGCACCGGTGGAGGCCGTGCCGTGCCCTGGGTCGCCGCCGCCGGCAGCCGCCTGGCACCCGGCCACGGCGACGGCCAGCACGGCCAGCACGGCCAGCACGGCCAGCATGACGCCGGCCGTGCCGTGCGGTGCCAAGCCCGCGTGACCCTGATCGCCTCATTTTGTGACCTCCGGCAGCAGCACCATGGCTATCGCAAACGCGCCACGGCCGCAAGGCGCTCGACGTGGTCCGGGCCGACGGACTACGCGGTCTCCTCCTCAGCCGGGCTGGTCGTCGTCGTGGCCGTGCCCGTGGTCGTGGTTGTGGTGGTGCGGATGGTCAGTTCCTGGCCCGCCCGCACGGGGCGGATTGGTCGACATTCAACAGCCCGGCTGACCGTTGTTGCCGCAGCAAGCCTGGCGATGGCGCAGCTTGAAGAAGGTGTTCGAGGTAGCCATCCGCAACTTCGTGGCGAAGGACGCGTCGTAGGTGGCCCAGTTGCTCAGGAACGCCGCCGGGCTTGGTCGGGACCGGGGTTCCTGTTCGGGATCTGGCATAACGCAAATCCTAGGGCTGACCGTCGCTACAGACAGTGAGGCGGCGCTGGCGTCATGGACCGAGTCCTTGGGGCGGCAGCGCAGCGAGTCGGTCACGACCGGGCCGCAGCCGCTCAGCATTCTGGCCCCCGCTGCGTTATCTGAGTGTGGCCTCGGACCTGTACCTTTCCCGCGGCACAGCGCGGCCGCGGCAGGCAGCGGCAACCGGACCGGTGAGAAGTCGGCACGACACCCGTGACCGTGGAGTGGGCTCGTTCGGCAGCAGGGCAGGCAAGCGCCGCTCCGCCCGGTGAGGGCGTGGCCGCGATGTCGTGACGACCCTTTTCGCGCGCACGGCCTGGAACTGAGGTCACCCGGTAGGAGCAGGCCGGGTTGCCCGACACGGTGCTCTTGTTCTGGTGAGCTAAGCAAGGCCAGGGGTCGCGTCCTGATCCTTCCTGGCCCGGCCAGTAAGACCAGGCGGCTCCTGGCCAAAGGTGATCACGATTTCCCTGCCGTTGGCGTAGCTGACCACGGGCCGCTGGAGCGTGTCGCCCACCCTGCGGGCGACCTTCTGAAACAGCTCGCGTGCGCTGATGGCCGGACTGCACGTCAGATGGCTGGGTCATCGCTGATCTCCTCATGATCGCCGTTTCCCTGACTAGGCCATCGCGTGCGCACGTCAGCCAGCGTCGCAGGCGAAGCTGACGCCGCCGATCTGAACCGGGCCGCCGCCAGGCAGCCCGGCGATGGTCACAGCGGTGATTCCCTCGCCGTGGCCCGCCCGGGCGGGCACGAACCGCAGCCGCTGGCCTGCCTCCCGCAGCTCGACCACCGCGGCGATCCGGTCGCTGGCGGCGGACACCCCGAGCACCGCGGCCCACCGGCGCGCCGCGGAGACCGGGTCCTGGACCTCGATCGTCAGTCCGGTGACGCCGCCGGGACCGTGCCCGGGTGCCTGCCCCGTCCACGCCGGGCCCGCCCATCGCCACGACTCGGCCGGCTCCGCCCAGTCCAGCGACACGATGGCGCCGGGGACGTCCTTCGGATGCAGGTGGGTGCCCGCCATATCCGGCAGGTCGGCTGTCCAGACCACCCGTACCCCCAGGGCGGCGACCCGGTTCCGGGCCGCCGCCAGGTCAGGGACCTGGAAGAGCGCCATGTACCCGCCCTCGCCGCCCCGCCGCGCCAGGTACCGTCCGGCCGCGGTATCCGGCCTGGCGGGCGCTACTACCTCGATGAAAGTGTCGCCAGCTATGAAGACCGCGTTGGTCAGGCCGAACTGCCCGACGCCTGGATCGTGGAAAGGCGGCTCCCAGCCGAAGGCCCTGCGCAGCTGGCCGGCCACCAGGCCGCAGTCGCGGGCCACCACGGCCACCTGGCGCAAGCGGGGTCCGGCGAGCATGTCTCCCACCCTAGGGCCGTGCCATCGCCGACGGCATGCCCGGCAGTTCGTGCCCGGCTGACGCAACCGGCGCGCGGTCACGGCAGTCTCAGAGAGCGGACCCGTGTCCAGCCGGAAACCGTGACACCACGAGAGGTGCATCGCCATGACAACTCACTCCGCCGCCGCCCGTATCAGGGCCGCCGTTCTGGCGCTGTCCGCCGTCGCCGCGGTTGCCGCCGCGGCCGGCCTCGGCCTCGGATCGGCGGCCGCCACCGGGCCGCTGCCGCACCGGCCCGGCACCGCCGCGTCCAGCCTCCCGGTCGTCGTCAGCTGCACCGGGCACACCCAGACCCGCCCCAGCCGGTACGTGCTGGCGTGCGGCGACGGCAACGCCTATCTCACCGGGCTGCACTGGTCGGCATGGGGGACGTCCTCGGCGTTCGCAGCCGGAACTGACACCTTCAGGGTCTGCATTCCGTCCTGCACGGCAGGCCGCCTGCACAACTTCGCCGCGCTCGCCGCGCTGTGGCGGGCCGAGCCGCTGCCCGGCCACCCTGGCACGCGCTACTTCACCCGCCTGACCGTCATCTATACCGGATCGCGCAGCTACCGCGCCGGCGGCAAGACCTACCACCTGCCCCAGACCGCCACCTACCCGCTGTCCGCATCTGGCGGCGCCTGACCATTCCCGCGGGGCAGAACCTGTAGAACGGATGCGTGCCAGAGCTACCAGAAGTCGAGACTGCCCGCAGCCTGATTGCCGGCCGGGCCTTGCACCGCCAGATCGTGGACGTCGACGACTCCGACCGCTATGTGACCCGGCCGCACGCCGGAGGGGAGTTGGGGAGCGCGCTGACCGGGCGCAGCCTCACCGCCGCGCACCGGCGCGGCAAGACGATCTGGGTCGAGACCTCGCCGGCCGGCGGCCCGGCTGCGGGCGGCCCGGCCGCGGGCGGCCCGGAACTTGGCATCCACCTGGGCATGAGCGGCCGGATCGTGGTCACCGATCCGGACGGTGCCATAGCCGAGGCCGGGGATCCCCAGCGCTACGGGGCCAAGCTGCCGAAGCCGGCCTGGAACCGGTTCACCCTGAGGTTCGCGGACGGCGGCAGCCTGGTCCTGCTCGACCCGCGGCGGCTCGGGCGGGTCCGGCTGCACCCCGACATCGCCGCGCTCGGGCCGGATGCCGCCCAGGTCACGCCGGCCGAATTCCGGGCGCTGATCACGAAGGGAAGGACCGCGGTCAAGGCGCGTCTGCTCGACCAGTCCAAGATCGCCGGCGTCGGCAACCTGCTGGCCGACGAGATTGCATGGCAGGCCAGGGTGTCACCCCAGGCCCCGGTGAACAGCCTCTCCCCGGCGCAGGTCAACCGCCTCTATCGGGCGCTGAAGTCGGCTGTCGAGTCAGCCATTGCCAAAGGAGGCGCGCACACCGGCGAGATCTACGCGGCCCGGCGCCGGGGCGGCACCTGCCCGCGGGACGGCGCCCCGATGGTGCACGGAACGGTCGGCGGACGGTCGACGTGGTGGTGCTCACGCGAGCAGGCCATCCGGGCGGCCCGGCGGCCGCGGGGCCAGCGGACGCCGGCCGGCTAGGCGGCTAGCTCGGCGTAGCGGCCCTCGCTGGCGATGAGGCTCAGGTGAGTGCCTGCTTCGACGACATGCCCGTGATCGAGAACCACGATCTGGTCGGCGTTGCGGACGGTCGAGAGCCGGTGCGCGATGGTGATGGTGGTCCTGCCCCGGGCCAGATTGTCGAACGCCTTCTGGACGGCACGCTCGGTTTCGGTATCCAGCGCGCTGGTGGCCTCGTCCAGGACGAGTACCCGCGGGTCGCGCAGGAGGGTCCTGGCGATGGCGAGGCGCTGCTTCTCGCCGCCGGAGAACCGGTGACCGCGGGAGCCGACCATCGTGTCGTAGCCGTCGGGCAGTCCGGCGATGAGGTCGTGAATCTGAGCCGAGCGGGCTGCGGTCTCGATTTCCGCATCCGTGGCGTCCGGCCTGGCGTAGCGGAGGTTCTCTCGCACCGTGGTGTGCAGCAGGTACGTCTCCTGGCTGACCACGCCCACGACGGCGGCCAGGTCGGCGAGTCTCAGGTCGCGGATGTCGATGCCGTCGATCCGGACTGCGCCGCTGCTCGGGTCGAAGAGCCTGGCGATCAGAGATGCGAGCGTGGTCTTGCCCGACCCGGTCTCGCCGACGAGGGCCAGCGTGGTCCCGGCCGGCACGTCCAGGTCAATGCCGGCCAGGGCGGCCCGGTCGGCACTGGGGTAGGCGAAGGTGACGTCCTCGAGGCGGACGTGCCCGGCGACCTGGGCCGGGTCGATCGTGACCGGATGGGCGGGATCGTCGACCTCGACGGGCAGGTCGAGGTACTCGAAGATCCGCGCGAAGAGCGCCAGCGAGCTGATCACGGAGACGCTGGTGCTGAGCAGTCCGGTCACCGGCCGGAAGAGGCTGCTCTGCAGGGTGGTGAAGGCGATCAGGGTTCCGATCGTGACGGCGCCCGCGGTGAACGGCAGGCCGGCGGCGAGATAGATGATCGCCGGGATGGCGGCGAAGATGATGCTCAGCGAGGCCATCCGCCAGCGCCCGGCGAGCTGGGAGCGGAGCTCCAGGTCAATCAGGCGGGACGATGAGGCGGTGAACCGCTCGACGAGCGACGGGCCGGTGCCCATCGTCTTGGCCAGCTGGACGCCGCTGATTGACAGCCCTTCCTCGATGGTGACGTTGAGGTTGGCCAGTTCGCGCTGCTGCTGCGTGGTGATGGCACGGCGCATGCGGGCGACCTTGCGGGTCAGGTAGACGGCGGGCGGCATGACGACGAGCGAGATGAGGGAGAGCCGCCACGACAGCGCGACCATGGCCACCGCGGTGGCTATCGCGGTGGTGAGGTTGGCGGCGATCGAGGTCGCGGTGGAGGTCACGACGGATTCCATGCCGCCGATGTCGTTAGTGATGCGGGACTGAACCTCGCCGGTGCGGGTGCGGGTGAAGAAGGCGATCGACTGCCGCTGGAGATGACCGAAGACGCTCGTGCGCAGCCCGTGCATGACGTGCTGGCCGACCCTGGTGCTGATCCAGGTCTGCATCACTCCGAAGGCCGAGGTCACCGCGGCCACGGCGACCATTCCGATCACGAGCCAGGCCAGCAGGCGCATGTTCTTCTGCGGCAGGGCGGTGTCGATAACCGCTCGGAGCAGGAACGGGGAGGCCAGCCCGACGATCGAGGAGGCGACGATGATGGCGGTAACTATCGCTAGCTGCCAGCGGTAGGGACTGAACAGCCGGCCGATGCGGCGCAGCGACACCTCACGTGCCTGGGCCTTCTCGGCGGCGGTGACGGTTCTCGAGCCGCGATCGCGGCCCGTCCTGCTGGTGTCTCGGCTCGCGGGTGGTGATTCCAAGAAGTCTCTCGATTCTGTCGGGGGAGGGCCGCGTTCCTGAGGTGGCAGCCCGCTGAATCATTACTGAGGTTACCTCATTATGAGGAGACAACAACAGATGCTGGTACCCTATTCCGGTGACAGAGGATCGCCGCGCGGCGGGATGGCGCGATCCGGCCGACGACGAAACGCTGTCGGAGGCCTTCTGGTCGGTCGCGCGCCAGTTGCGCGAGACGTCCAAGCAGGCCCTGGCTCCCTGGGACGTCACTCCCGCGCAGCTGCGGGCTCTGCTGACGCTCGGCCGCCACGGGACGATGCGCCTGTCGGCGCTGTCGGACCACCTGCACATCGCGCCGCGGTCGGCGACCGAGGTCGTCGACGCGCTCGAGTCCGCCGGCATGGTCCTGCGACAGCCGGACCCGGGTGACCGGCGCGCCACCCTGGTCGCCCTGACCGAGCACGGCACGAGCGTTCTCGACGCCATTCGCGCCGCCCGCGGGAACGAGGCCGAACGGGTCTTTGCCCGGCTCAGCCAGGCCGACCGGGCACAGCTGGCCCGCATTCTCCGCAAGCTCAGGGACTGACCCGCTGTGGCCAGTGCTGGCGCGCTGTCGTGGCGGCCGCTCGGCGAAGCTGACCTGCCGGCTGTGACCGGGCTCGCCCGCGTGTGCCTTTCGGGGGAGGGCCTCAGGCTCGGCGGCTGGTTCGGCGAGTCTGGCGGCAAGGACCTCGAGCAGTGGTCCAAGGTCTCGCTCGATGAGGCGCTGCGCACCAGCGCCCTGCTGCTCGGCCGGCGCAGCGACGAGTGGTTCGCCGCGCGATGGCTATCGCGGAGCGGCGAGTGGGCGGACCGGCTCAACGGCCTGCCCAAGTACGTCGTGTCCGCGACCCCCGACGAGCCCAGGTGGAGCAACTCGACGGTACTGCGGCGAGCGCCTCTTCGGCCCGACCAGCGACAGCAAGCCGATGCGCCTGGTCGACACCCTGACCATCGGTGAGGTCTCGCCTTCCGCACCTACCAGCCCGCCGATGCTGTTCGACCACGCTCGGGTTAGGGGTCGCCGGGCAGCAGGATGCTGGCGAGGACGCGCCTGGTCCGGCCGCGTGAGAAAGTCAGGTTATGACCACGCCGCGCCGCGCCACCTCCACCGCCACCGACTACGACGAGCTCGTCGGCAGGCTCGACCTCGCCAGCAAGGTGCGGCTGCTGACCGGGCGGGCCATGTTCACCCTCTGGCCGGAAGATTCGATCGGCCTCGGTGAACTGCGCCTGTCCGACGGTCCCACCGGCGTGCGCGGGCTGAAGTTCAGCGGCGGCCGGATCGTCGCCCTGTTCCCGAACGCGACGCTGCTGTCGGCGGCCTGGAGCGAGGACAGCGCCTACGAGGTCGGGCAGCTGCTGGCCGAGGAGGCCCTCGCCCAGCAGCTGCACGTCGTCCTCGGCCCGACGATCAACCTGCACCGCTCGCCCCTGGGCGGCCGACTGTTCGAGGCGTACTCCGAGGACCCCCTGCTGTCCGGCAAGCTGGCCGCGGCGTACGTCCGCGGCCTGCAGGGACATGGCGTCGGGGCCTGCCTCAAGCACCTGGTCGCCAACGAGTCGGAAACCGAGCGGAACACCGTCAACAGCGTCGTGGACGAGGCCACGCTGCGCGAGCTGTACCTGCTGCCGTTCGAGATCGCCGTCGCCGAGGCCGACCCGTGGTCCATGATGGCGGCCTATAACGACGTCAACGGCGTGGCCGCCACCGAGCAGCACCACGTCATCAACGAGATCGTCAAGGGCGAATGGAACTGGCCCGGGCTCGTCATGTCCGACTGGTTCGCTACCAAGACGGCCGCCGCCGCGGCCAGCGGAGGCCTGGACCTCGTGATGCCCGGCCCGCGCGGACCGTGGGGAGATGCTCTGGTCGCAGCGGTCGAGTCCGGCGAGGTCGACGAGGCCGTGATCGACGATCATGTGGGCCGGCTCCTGCGGCTCGCTGACCGCGCGGGTGCGCTCGGCGAGCCGCGGAGTTGCCCCGCGGACCTCCCGGCTCCGGACAGCCCGGCCCGCAAGGAGCAGCTGACCAGGCTCGCCGCTGCCGGCATGACCGTGCTCATCAACCGGGACGAGGTCCTGCCGCTGCGGCGCGGGCAGCGCGTCGCTTTGATCGGCCGCCACGCCATCGAGACCATCGACATGGGCGGCGGCTCCGCGCAGGTCAACCCGCCTTACCAGACGAGCGTGGCCGGGGGAATGATGGCGGCGCTCGGCGACGCGGTCATCGTCGTCGACGGCGTCGAGGTGCGCAGCCGGCCGGTCCCCGCGCGGGTCGCGTTCGTGACCGACCCGGAAACCGGCCTGCCCGGCGTCCTTGCCGAGCTATATGACGTCGGCGGCAGCCTGCTCGAACGCCGGCCAAGCCAGCGCGGCCTGGTGCTGGCCGGCTTCGACGACGACCTGCCCGCCCGGGTGGCCAGGATCGTCCTGCGCGCCCGAGTCGAAGGCACCGGGCCTACTGAGCTAGGGGCCATGGGCACCGGCGACTGGACCATCCGGGCCGGAGCGGAGACGTTCGGGCTGGCGCTGCGCCCGACCGGCTCCGGCTTCGGCGAGGAAGTGCTCGCGCCGCCGGCGGGATCGCGGGTGATCAGCCTGGCCGGCCCGACGGTGGTGGAGGCAGTCAGCGATATCCCGCCCCCCGGCGGTGACGGCTCCTCGCCGCTCCGCCGCGTATCGGTGGCTGGCCTCATCGCCCGCCCGGCACCACGCGACCCAGCCGAAGTCCTGGCCGCCGCCGTCGCGGCGGCCAGGACCGCCGACGTGGCGGTCGTGGTCGTCGGCCTGACCGAGGAGCAGGAAACCGAGTCGGTCGACAAGACCACCCTGCGCCTGCCCGGCCAGCAGGATGACCTGGTGCGAGCGGTCGCGGCGGCCGCTGAGCGGACCGTCGTCGTGGTCAACGCGGCCACCCCGGTGCTGATGCCGTGGCGTGACGAGGTCGATGCCGTCGTGTGGGCCGGCCTGCCCGGCCAGGAGGGCGGCCACGCCGTCGCGGCGGCCCTGCTCGGGGACATCGAGCCGGCCGGCCGCCTCGTCACCACCTTCCCGGCTGACGACAATGCGGCGCCCGCGTGGTCGGTCACCCCCGTCAGTGGCGACCTCAGCTACGCCGAGGGACCGTACATCGGGTACCGCGGCTACCACGCGGGACGCGCACCCGCCCCGGCGTTCTGGTTCGGTCACGGCCTGGGCTACGCCTCCTGGGACTACGGCGAGCCTGCTCTGGTCGCCGGCGTGGCGCCGCCGGCGGTGGCCGTCACCGTCACCAATACCGGAAGCCGGGCCAGCCGGGAAGTCGTGCAGGTCTACCTCGAACCCGCAGCGGCCGGTCAGCCGGTGCGGCTCGTCGGCTGGCAGGCGGTCGACGCCGCCGCCGGCCAGTCCGTCCCGGTCGAGGTGCGGACCGAGCCGCGCCTGTGGCGGCGGTGGGACATCCAGTCCGGGCAGTGGACGCGGCTGCCGGCGGGCGGCCGCCTGCTCATCGCCCGCGGACTCGGTGACGTCCGCGGAGTTATCGACCTGGCCGCCCGCCAGCTGCAAGATCCAGCCTGACAAGGCCCGCTGTCACGGCGAACGCCGTCCGCCGGGCCGGCGAAGTTCAGGCCTGCCTGACCAGGATGGCGCGGGTATAGAGCAGATCGAAGCCCTGGCGCTGGGCGTTCTGCTGAGACCTGGACCCTGGCTGCGTGGTGACGACGGCGATGTCGCAGCCCGCGGCCGCGGCGTCGGCCAGCCGGGCCGAGAGCAGCGCGGTCTGGATGCCCAGGCGGCGGTGGGCGCGCGCGGTTGCCGCGCCGGTCAGCTGCGCGACGCCGGCCGCGATCCGGAAGCTGGCGCCGCCGGCGATCGTCCCGTCATGAAGCGCGATGTAGCGCTGCACGCCGGCCGCCGCGAAGTCACGCGTGGCCCTCGCGATGATCTCGCGCGAGAACTCCTCGTGCGAGGGCACGCCTTCCGAGTCCGGGTGCGCGAAGCCGTCGGCTACGACGTCCAGCCACGACTCGAACTCGTCGTCGCCGCTTGCCCGGACGGCGACCCCCGGTGGCGCGGCGCGCTCCTGCCCGCCGCTGATGGCAAGGCCGAGCACGTTCTCGAACGAGATCAGCCGGTAGCCGCGTCCGGTCAGCATGGCGCCGATCGCCGGGTCCCCGAGGTGAGCGAGCTCGATCTGCACAGCCGCTCCGCAGGCCGCGAACGCGCCCTCGATCTCGTCGAGAGCGGCTGAGCCTGGCAGGCCATCGAAGCCCAGGCCCGCGACCTTGTTGAACGGCGAGCCCGCTTCGGCGAAGCTCGCGGCACCGCCGGCAATCGGGATCACGAACCCGGCCGGGTCAGCCCCGCGCCGCCGGGCGGCCTGGCTGGCATCCGAGATGAGCTGCGCCTCGACCCGCTCGATGCGCCCGGCCAGGGCGGTATCGCAGAAGAGGGGCAGCCGGCCGGCAATCACCTGGCTAGCCATCACGTATTCTTCGTTGATTCCACGAAACCTCTCAGGCGCCAGTGGCCTGGCCGACCAGCTTTCCGTCTTCCGCCTGGCCGTTCATCGAAGCTGGCGGCAGCCCTGGCGATTCCTTCGGCGCCATCGGCTCGGCCAGACCTGCGAGCCTGCGCGGCAGGCCGGGGGAGCCCTTGCCGGACAGCATGGCCAGCGCGGAACCCCGGTCACGGCAGACGGTCAGGCGCTGAAGATGACGCTGCCACTGCTGCCAGTCAGCGGTCCACGCCTGAATGTAGTTCACGCAGAACTCGGACTTAATGAGCGTCAGGCGTCCCAGGGATGCCTTCAGGGCGGCAACCCTGCGGGTCTCCTCATCGGGCTCGAGCCCGGACTTCACGACCATGTCGAGCACCCGGCGGATGAACCTATCGCGCTTAGCCAGGTACCTATCCCAGTACGCCTTGTCAGCGTCGTTGATTGTCCGGCCGCGGTCGAGCAGCCAGTAGATTCCTTCAGCGAGGACATCGCCGAACTCCTCGGCCCGCGCCCGCTCGACGCTGAACGGATCGTACGGATACTGCCGGACCTGCCCGGTCACCGCGATCGACTGAAGGCTCTTATCGCCGTCGAGCAGGAAGAACCAGTCGTCATTGTAGATGTCAGGAAAAAACGAGGTGCAGCGTCCGACGTCCACCGCGAGTGCGCCGCCGCCGATGAACGATTGCTGAGATCCGCCGGCCTGCTTATAGGCGTGACAGACCATCGAGTTGTCAGGAAAGCCGCCGACCTGAAGCCCGACCGCGCTATGGAGACTGAGCAGGCCGCTCGCCTGGCGCACGTCAGCGGGAACCAGTGCCGTGATGTCGTCATCGAGGAAGAGGATCCGCGACCAGCCGAGCAGGCGGCAGAGGACCAGGCCGAGATTGCGCTTAGCGCTCAGGTCCGTGTGCCTGGCGAAGACAGTGCCGGCCAGCAGGCGCGATGTATTCCAGGCAGGCAGGCGCAGCCGGGCCGGATCCGGCACGTCCAGGGCGATCAGGTCAACCGAGCGCGGCACGACCCGCGCGCCACTCTCTGCCGACGTCCACTTCTTGCTGTGCAGCGTGACGAGGGTGCAGCCGAGGGCGTCGGCCAGGCCGACAGCCTCCTTGAGGTAAGCGGGAGGCCGGGCCGTCGGAACGATGATCGCGTCGATATCAGCCGGGGAGTGGTCGGCATGCTCCCACAGCAGGCCGCGGTGCGAGCCAGAGTGATCCGGTGTGTCGTTACTCGTCACCTAGCTACTCGCTCCACTCGAAGAGCGTGTAGTCGCCGGTTGTCCAGTCGGGCGTCAACGTCGCTCCGTCAACGATCGGTACGCGGGTTAGGAGGCAGTATGCCTCGCTGCGACCGAACCTGGAGAGCAAATACTCCGCGTTGCGGTCTCGAAAGCGCGCATCGGTCAGGGCACGGACTGCGCCGTACGTGCCGCGGCCATACATGCCGTTGCAGATGGTAACAGTTCTCTTCCTGTTAAACGGGCTTTGGGCGCGCGCGAAATGCGCTACGTCCTGCAGGATGCCTTTGAAGCCCGCACTGCCGTAAGCCGCGAGCTCAGTCGGAATAGCGGAGGCCGCCCGAGCGCTGCCACCTGGACCGCTGACTTCCTGCAGAACAGGCCCGTGCCTGACCTTCTTGCCATTCTGCTCGACCTCGAAATACTGACCGCCCGGAATATGCCAGTCCGCTATTTGCCGAACCGGAAGTTGCAGTCGCATCAGCGTTGTACTGGTCGCCGTATTCCAGTCGACGCCGCCCAGCGAGACAAGACAGCTCTACAAGCACATCGGATTCGTCAGCACCAATCACCGCCAGCCGCTGGAGGCTGATCCCGGCCGCAGTGAGGAGCGGATGCGGCTGAACCTTGGCTGAGCTGCGCTGGCCCAGGCGGACAGGTCAGGTATCGACCGGGATGATCCGTGCCTTCGCCAGCCTGCCGTCATCGATGTGCAGCAGGCCGATGGTGCCGTGCGGCTGGCGGCGGCGGTCGGTCGGGGATCCGGGATTGAAGATGCGGATGCCATCGCCCGTCTGATCCAGGGGTATGTGGGAGTGACCGAACACGACTAGCTGCGCGCCAGGGAACCGGCGGCGCAGCCGCGCGCACCGGCCGGCGGAGCTGCCGCTGTCGTGAACCATCGCTACTGGCAGCCCGGCAAGGTCCAGTTCCAGGGTGTCCGGAGCGCCCCACGCGGCTACGTCGGGCCCGTCGTTGTTGCCGCGCACCGCCCGCACGGGAGCGTAGCCGGATAGCTCGTCGAGAACGCCCGCCGTGCAGACATCCCCGGCGTGCAGGATCAGATCTGCGCCCCGCAGGTGACGGGCGACCGTCGGCGGGCAGCGGCGCCACCGCCGCGGGGCGTGCGTGTCGGCGAGCACCACTACTCTCACCGGGCTCAGTATGCCCAGTCAGGTGCCGCCGCGGCGGCGGCGATGACTCGCCGCGCGCGCCAGCGCCTGCTGCCATCCATGGTGGACATCGATCCGCTCGCCCAGGAAGGCCCTGGCGTCATGCTCACCGTCCCACCGCGAGTTGCCGAAGCCGCGCAGCAGTGAAAAGTCAGCTGGGTCTCCTTGACATGCGGGTCGCTACCTTCTTGTGCCGGGGGCGGGTGGGAGTTCGGCGACGATGTGCTCGGCGATCGCCATGGAGGCGGTCGCCGCGGGAGACGGCGCGTTGCGGACCGTCGTCACGGCCCCGATCCGGTGGATGCGGAAGTCGTCGACGAGTGATCCGTCCAGGTCCACGGCCTGGGCTCGCACCCCGGCCGGAGCGGGCACCACGTCAGCCAGCTTCAGCCACGGCAGGTAGGTCCTGACCTCGGCGAGGAAGGCCCGCCTGGATAGCGACCCGTGCATCTCGCGCACGCCCGCCCGCCAGTTCTGCCGCGCCAGGCGGCGGAACGCGGCCGACCGGACCAGCCGCGATAGCTGGGCGGCGGACACGTCCCGGCGGCGGTATCCCTCGCGGGCCAGCGCGAGCACCGCGTTGGGGCCCAGATCGACCTCGCCGTCGACGCGCGGTGTCACGTGCACGCCGAGGAACGGGTACGCGGGATCAGGCACGGGATAGATAAGGTGCCGCACCCGCTCGCGGGCGTGCGGCCGGAGCCGCAGGTACTCACCCCGGAACGGAACGATCTCCGGTGCCGCCTCGTCTCCCGCCGACCTGGCGACCAGGTCGCTCTGGAGACCGGCACAGACGATCAGCCTGGACAGCCGGTGTGCCTGCCCGGACGTGACCACCTGCACGCCGTCGTCGCCCCGATGGCGGACGCCGGTCACGGCGGTGCCGGTCAGCACCTGCCCGCCTGCCGCGGTGACGTCCGCGGCGAAGCTCCGGGTGATGGCCGGGTAATCGACGATCGCGGTCGTCGGCGAGAACAGCGCGGCCTGGCCCGTGACCTCCGGTTCCAGCTCCGCGATGCCTGCTGCCTCCAGCCAGCGCACGCCGGGGACGCCGTTAGCGGCCGACCGGCGCTCGATCTCGCGCAGCCTGATCGTCTCCAGGTCGTTCCTGGCCACGACGAGCTTGCCCCGCGCGTCCCAGGGCAGCCCGCGGTCCGCGCAGTAGGCGCTGAGGAGCTCGACGCCGCGCCGGCACATCAGTGCCTTGGCCGAGCCCGGCGCGTAGTAGATTCCGGCGTGCACGACCCCGGAATTGTGCCCGGTCTGGTGCCGGGCGACCGCCGTCTCCTTCTCGAAGACCAGCACGGGAGTACCGGCCTCGGCCAGCAGCCGCGCGACCGCCAGGCCCACTATCCCGGCGCCTACCACGCCGACGGGATCGCCCGGCCGGGCGCGCCGAGCAGGTCGGGGAGTCATCACCATGCGTACCGGACCGCGGCCGTCTTGATACAGGGGTAGAACCGGAGCCCGGTCGCGCCTTGTTCCTTGAAGGCCGACCCCGAGTCGCGGAAGCCCGCGCTTTGCGCCTCCTGCGTCTGTTCTCGCACGTCTGCTCCCTGGTGGCCGTGCCTGACCGCGCCGTCGCGGCAGGCTGCGCAGGTCATCCTAAGGAGCCGCGGACCTGCTGGTCAGCCATGCGAGGCTCAACCTTAGATGTACGCCGCGCCGGTTCCGCAGTCACGGCGGGCGTGGACACACTACGCCGGTTCCCGCCGCCGCCGACCGAGATGACTTGTACGCGAGGTTCTCTCGGCCCGCACCCATGACATGCACTGGGGTTATGCGGCCTCGTTCGTGGATATTCCGCCGGACGCCCGTGGCCGTTCCTGACCACGGGCATCCGGCGGGCTGACCGCTGGCCGGCGATCGCCTGCGCTCACTGGGCCGGGCCGGCGGCCAGAACCAGGCTGGCGGTGTGGCTCTGGCCTGAGCTGTCCAGCCAGCTGACGCTGATCGTGTCGCCCGGATGGTGACTGGCCAGCGCGGCCTGGATGTCGGATGACGAGGTGACCGGCCGGCCGCCGACCGAGACGATCTCGTCGCCGGCCGTCAGGCCGGCTCTCGCGGCCGGCGAACCGGACAGCGCGCCTGCGATGGCGACGCCGGTGCTCGCGGACCCGCCCGGCAAGCCGGTGCCGGAGGAGAGCCCGACCCCAAGGAACGCGGTGGCGCCGATGTGCACGGTGGCGGACGACTTGCCCGCCTCGATCCTGCTGGCGATCGACAGGGCCTTGTTGACGGGGATCGCGAAGGACTGCGTCTGACCCGCGCCCGACTGGAAGCGCAGCGACGACGAGGCAGCGGTGTCGATGCCGATCACCTGCCCGTACCTGTTCACGAGCGGCCCGCCGGAGTCGCCGGCCTGGATGGCCGCGCTAGTGCGGATGATTCCGGTCAGCTGCTCGCTGGTTCCCGCGGCCTGGTCGCTCGCCGTGATCGTCTGTCCGAGGCCCGTGACCCGGCCGGCCGCGGTCGACGGGCGGCCGCCGCGGCCGCCGGCGTTTCCGATGCCGACCACCTTCCCGCCGGTCCTGACGGCGGACGAGTCGCCCAGGGTCGCGGTCGTGAGCCCGGACGCCCCCCGCAGTTGCAGCACCGCGATGTCATCCGTGCGGTCATAGCCGACGACGACCGCCTTGTAGGTACGGCCGTTCCCCACGTCGGTGACCCTGATCGAGGTGGCGCCGTCGACCACGTGATTGTTGGTCAGCACCTCGCCGTCCGACGTCAGGACCACTCCGGTGCCGGCCGCGCCGGCGTGCTGATAGCCGAGCGTGGTGACCACGTCGACGACGGCCGGATCAGTCCTGGCCGTGATCTCGGCGGTCGTCAGCACCTGCTGCGTGGACGCGCCGGCGGTCGCCCAGGCGATGCCGGTTGCCGCCGACGCGGCGACAGCCGAGGCGGCCCCGATGGCCGCCGCCCGGCGCCAGCGGCGCGGTGCCTGGCCTGCTGCGGGTGGCTGGCCTGCTGCGGGTGGCTGGCCCGGGTCGGGTGGCTGGTTGTAGATCACGCTCATTGCTCATCGCCTGCTCACTGTGCTCGCTTACGCGGTGCTCGCTTGTTGTCTTCGCCCCCCATCGTCCGAGACCAGCCTCGAGGCCGGCTGGATCACGCCTGCAGGTGTACCGAGGATTTACTGAGCAAATCCTGAAGGTTATCTCTGGATGATCTGACTGGTCGGCACGCCGAATCGGGGCGCCGAGTCGGGGCGCCGAGTCGGGGCGCCGGGCCAGCGGTCCGCGGCGGTACGGTGACAGGTCATGCGGTTGCTGCGTGCGCTGGGTCATGCGCTGGCCATCAGCGGGTCGATGACCTGGGAGATCCTGTGGACGCTGATTCTCGGCTTCGCGCTCTCCGCCGTGGTGCAGGCGGCCGTGCGCCGTTCGACCATCGTCCGCCGGCTCGGCGACGACCGGCCCAGGACGCTGGCCCTGGCGGCCGGATTCGGCGCCGCCTCGTCGTCGTGCTCCTACGCCGCCGTGGCCCTGGCCAGATCGCTGTTCCGCAAGGGGGCCAGCTTCACCGCGGCGATGGCCTTCGAGATCGCGTCCACCAACCTGGTCATCGAGCTCGGCATCATCCTGGCGCTGCTGATCGGATGGCAGTTCACCCTGGCCGAGTTCGTCGGCGGGCCGATCATGATCATCTTGCTGGCTCTGCTGTTCCGCGTCTTCCTGCGGCAGCGGCTGCTCGACGCCGCGCGGGCTCAAGCCGACCGGGGGCTGGCCGGGTCGATGGAAGGGCACGCCGCGATGGACATGACCATTCCGGGCGAGGTCAGCCTGCTGCAGCGGCTGCGGTCACGACAGGCATTCACCGCGGTATCGCACGTCTTCGTGATGGAGTGGGCGGCCGTCATCCGCGACATCGTCATCGGCCTGCTGATCGCCGGCGCGGTCGCCGCCTGGGTGCCGGACGCCTTCTGGGGACACCTTTTCCTTACCGGGCATCCGCTGGTGTCGAAGATCTGGGGTCCGCTGATCGGCCCCGTCGTCAGCCTGCTGAGCTTCGTCTGCTCGATCGGCAATGTCCCGCTTGCCGCGGTGCTGTGGAACGGCGGGATCAGCTTCGGCGGAGTGGTGGCCTTCATCTTCGCCGACCTGATCATCCTGCCTATCCTGGCGATCTACCGTAAGTACTACGGCACGCGGATGATGCTGTTCATCCTGGCCGCGTTCTACGTCACGATGGTCGCGGCCGGGTACCTGGTCGAGCTGATCTTCGGCGGTCTAGGCCTGATCCCGGCCGGCCGCCACGCCACGGTGGCGGAGGCGTCCATTCAGTGGAACTACACCACCGTGCTCAACATCATCTTCGGAATCCTCGCCGCGGCGCTGTGCTACCGGTTCGTCCGGACGGGCGGCATCGGCATGCTCAAGATGATGGGCGGCGCACCGGACACCGATCAGCATCCGCACTCCGGGCACTGACCGGGTGACCAGGTAGCGCCGGCCGGAACCGGCCAGCCGACAGCGGCCTCTTGCCGCGGTAAGACCATCGGAGTTTGATGGATGTCAGGCTGCGAGCGAGAGGGATCATCGGTGGCGGTCGGCAGCAGGCGTGTCATCGCCGGAGTAAGCGGTTCGTTGCGGAGCCTGGGGGCGCTCCGGGCTGGCGTGGCCGAGGCCCGCTCGAGCGGGGCGGCCTTACTGGCCGTGCTGGCCTGGGCTCCCGCGGGCGGAGAGGTCGCCTACCAGCGAGCTCCCTGCCCGCTCCTGCTCCGGCTGTGGGAACGCGCCGCGCATGAGCGCATGCGGGAAGCGTTCGACGCGGCATTCGGCGGCATGCCGGACGGCGTGGCGGTGCGCGTACTGGTGGTGCGTGCCCGGCCGGGCCCGTTGCTGGTGGAACTGGCTGACCAGCCCGACGACCTGCTAGTGGTCGGGTACGGCGGCCGGAGCCCGTTGGGCCGGTCCGTTCACGGCTCTGTCACCCGGTACTGCCTGGCCCACGCGCGCTGCCCGGTTCTGGCCGTGCCGCCGCCCGAGCTGATCACCGAACTGCGGCCCCGGCATGGTCACTGGCGGCCCGAAGACTTCGCGGTTCCGCTGGTCGGAGCCGGGCCAGCGCTCCGGCGTCGCGCTGACGACGCGCCGGCCGGGCCGCGGAGCCGGGCCGCAGCCTCGCTCCGGCCCGCCCGGGCGCAAGGCGCATTTCCCGCGTCTGACCTGCCGCGCGCCTACCGGGGAGCGCCGTATTACCAGCCTGGCCCGCTGTCCCGCCGGGCGCGGGCCTTCCGGCTGTTCCGCCACGCCCTGCTTCTCGCCGCCGTGTTCCTGCTGGTCGGGGTCATCGGGATGCTGCTGGCCCACGGCAGCGGCCTGCCGTAATCCAGCTCGCGCCCGCCGCGATTCCAGGCTCAGGCAGAACAGCCGGGCGCCGCCGCGTAGGCGCCCCTGGATCGGGGCACACGATGCACTAGGAGGATCGCCGTGAGCTCAACTCCGATCGCCGATCATGCGCTGCTGTCCGACTGCCGCTCGGCCGCGCTGGTCAGCCGGGACGGCTCAGTTGAGTGGCTGTGCTTCCCCAGGTTCGACAGCCCGTCCGTGTTCGCGCGGCTGCTGGACGACGATGCCGGGCACTGGTCGATCCGCCCGGCCGGGGATTTCCAGGCCGCCCGGCGGTATCTCGACGCGGCGATCGTGCTCGAGACGACCTTCACCACGGCGACCGGCTCGGTCACGGTGGTCGACGCCCTGGCCCTCGGGGCCGGCGACCGGGGTCATCAGCTCGGCCGCGGTGCTCCCAGCCTGCTGATACGCCAGGTGCGGGGCGTCTCCGGCCGGGTCGAACTGGCCATGGAATACGTGCCGCGCACCGAGTACGGGCTCATCTGGCCGCAGCTGCGACAGGTCGACGGCGGCATCGAAGGGCGCGGCGGCGCCGACCTCATGGTCCTGTCCGCGCCGGGCGCCCTGGAGATCGGGCCGGGCTCGGCGGCCGGCCGGTTCAGCGTGGCGGCCGACGAGCGGATTGCCTTCGGGCTGCACTACGGTCAGCCCGGCGGCCCGGTGCCGCGCGTATGGTCGCACGACGAGCTGACCACGCGGCTGGAGGACACCATTGCCGGCTGGCAGTCCTGGTCGGACATCCATCAGGCGTATACCGGGCCGTGGCAGGAACTGGTCCACGGCAGCGGCCGGGTTCTCCAGGCCCTGACCTACTACCCGACCGGCGCGATCGTCGCGGCGCCCACGACCTCACTGCCGGAGACCCCGGGCGGCGGGCGCAACTGGGACTACCGCTATTCGTGGGTTCGCGATGCCAGCCTCACCATGGACGCCCTGTGGGTGGCGGCGTGCCCGGACGAGGCGGCCAAGTTCTTCAGCTACCTCAGCACCGCGGCCGCCACGTCCCTTGGCCGCGGTTCGGACCTGCAGATCATGTTCGGCGTCGGCGGCGAGCGCGACCTGTCCGAGCGGGTGCTGCCGCACCTGGACGGCTGGCGGGACAGCGCCCCGGTGCGGGTCGGCAACGGCGCGTGGACGCAGCGGCAGGTGGATGTCTACGGCGAGCTGCTGGCGGCCGTCAGCCGGCTGCGGGAGCAGATCGGCGAGCCCGACCCGGTGACCAGGGAGTTCCTCATCGCCGTCGCCGACGCCGCCGCGCGGCGGTGGACCGAGAAAGATCAGGGCATCTGGGAGATCCGCGGCGACGCGCAGGACTTCCTGTACTCAAAGGTCATGTGCTGGGTGGCGCTTGACCGCGCCATCGCGCTGGCCGGCACGCTCGGCGCGCAGGACCGCGTGGACGGCTGGCAGCGTACGAAGGACGACATCCACGCGGCCGTGCTCCGGGATGGCTGGAGCGAGCGGGCGGGCGCCTTCACGCAGTATTTCGGGTCCGACAACCTGGACGCCTCCAGCCTGATGATCCCGATCGTCGGGTTCCTGCCTGCGGACGACCCTCGGGTGCTGTCGACCATCGACGCCATCGCCGAGCACCTGACCGACGAGCACGGCCTGGTCTACCGCTACGACACCAGAACCGGCACCGACGGCCTGGAAGGCCGGGAGGGCACGTTCGTGCTCTGCACGTTCTGGCTAGCCCAGGCGCTGGCCCTGGCGGGCCAGTCGGCCAGGGCCCGGCAGGTCTTCGAGCGTGCCCGGAGGTTCGTCAACGATGTCGGCCTGCTGGCCGAGGAGGTCGATCCGGCGACCGGCGAGCTGCTCGGCAACTTTCCCCAGGCATTCAGCCACATCGGGCTGGTCAACGCGGCCTGGGCCATCTCGCAGGCCGAGGGCGCGGCCGATGTCAATCCCGCCCGGCTCACTCCAGAACCGACGGGCGGCTAGAGTCGCGTGCCCCGAGGAGCGTGACGGCCACGAGCCCGGCGGCGAATACGGCGTACGCGCAGAGCGCTCCGCCGACGTCGTGCGGCGGCCTGGCCGGCCAGGTCCATGGCGTGGTCCACCCCCCGGCCATCGCGCCCTCGGTAATGATCAGGTAGGCCATCGGGCCGGCCCAGGCGAACGCGCCGCGAGCGGCGGCCGCAGCCAGCAGGCCGACGCCGGTCATCCCGGCCAGGTTGCGGAATATGACCAGAGTGCCGCCCGGCAGCTGCCCGCCGGCTGTCCCGGCGGCCAGCAAGGCGAAGGCGGCGCCGGTCAGCAGCAGCGCCCCGGCCAGCCGGAGGTAGGGCAGCCAGCGGCCGGTGGCCCGTTCCGAGTCGCCGAACGGGCCACCGGTGGTGACCGCGATGATCCCGGCCGCCCCGGTCACGGCCACCAGCGGCACCAGATCCTGAGCCGCCGGCCCCCCGACCACCGACCAGTGCCAGTACAGGGAGGCCCAGAGCAGCGCGGCTGGTGCGGCCAGCAGGCCCACGGCGGCCGGGACCCGGCGGCTTTCCAGGTACAGGGACGTCAGGCGAAGCGAGGCGATGGCGGGCTGGGCCGCAGGGCGGGCCGCGGCGGATTCTGGCGGCGGCGTGCGGACTCCGGCGGCGGTCACGGCAGC
>JADGPC010000313.1 GCA_017882645.1 Streptosporangiales bacterium
CCCGGCCGGTGTCGGCTGGCGGGCCACCATGGGCCGTGAGCGAGTCAACCCCGCCAGCAGCGGGCGGTCCGCCCTGGCCAGCCTCACAGCCGCCGCCAGCCTCACAGCCGCCACTGGCCTCGCAGCTGCCCGTCGTGCGGACGTCAGGCCGCGGCGGCCCTGGCTGGCCCGCGGGCCCGCCACCCGGCAGGACGCCGCCCGCCATCGCGCCGCCCGCCCTCATGCCACCTGGCAGGACGTCATCTGGCAGCGGCTCGTTCATCTACGCCCCCAGCGACTCGGCTCCAAGCACTGGCAGCCTACCTGCGATCACCGGCGGCCTGATCCGGCGCCAGGGAACGTTCACCGGCCGGATTACCAGGGATGGCTCGAGCGAGTTCCCGGCCGAGCCGGCCAGATACCAGCTCTACGCCTCGCTGGGCTGCCCGTGGTCACAGCGGGCGCTTATCGTCTGCCGGCTACTCGGCCTCGACCGGGTCATCGGGCTCACCCTGACCGACCCCGTCGCCGCCGAGCGCGGCTGGAAGTTCACCGGCGACGGCGATCCGCTGACCGGCGCTCGGTACGTCTCGGACCTGTACCGCGCCACCGACCTGGGCTATTCAGGTCCGTGCGCCGTGCCGCTGATCTGGGACCTGCGGACCCGCCGGATCGTCAGCAACGATGTCGCGCAGATCACCGTCATGCTGGAAACGGAATTCCGTCCGTTCCACCGGTCGGGCGCGCCCGACCTCTACCCGGCGGCGCGGCGGCGCGAGATCGAGTCGCTGGCGACCCTCATCTTCCACACCGTCAACACCGGGGTCTACAAGGCTGGCCTGGCGGCGAGCCAGGCCAGCTACGACCAGGCCGTCGAGGCCGTGTTCACGACGCTCGACGCGCTCGACGAACGCCTGGCTCGCCGCCGTTTCCTGCTCGGCGACCTGATGACCGAGGCCGACGTCCGGCTCTATCCCACGCTGGCCAGGTTCGACGCCGTCTACTACCAGATGTTCAACTGCAACCTGCGCCGGCTCAGCGACTACCACCACCTGTGGGCATACATCCGCGACCTCTACACGCACCCGGGGTTCGGCGAGACGACCGACCTCGACCAGATCAAGCGGCATTATTATCAGTCCGCAGAATGGATCGGCAGCGGGAACAGCGGCAGCAAATATGCCACACATGGCATAGTTCCTATAGGCCCGCAAATCAACTGGAACGAACCGCATGGCCGAGCGCGGATGCCAGGTTAGGCTAGGGCGCAGGCTGGTAGAGGGCAACGGGTAGCCTAGCCAGCAGGGGTCTTATAGATCAGTCAAGCTCTGGAAGAGGCGATGTCGGCCGTGTCTGCCGAGTTCTCGCATGCGCCCGCGAATGTCGCTGCATCGTCAGGCCAGGACCCAGGCCGCAATCCCAGCCAGAACGCCGGACAGAACCGGACGGATCGCAGCGAGCCGCCGCACGGCGAGCAGGACGCCGACGGCGGGCGGCGCGCCCGGCCGGGTACCGCGCGCACGGCGGATACCGACTTCGGGCCGAACGAGCTGCTAGTAGACGAGCTCTACCAGCGCTACCAGGCCGATCCTGGCTCCGTCGACCGAGCCTGGTGGAACTTCTTCGCCGACTACCGGCCCGAGCCCGCCGATGCCCGCAGGCCCGCCGGCCAGCCGGCCAGGACAACCGCGGCACCCGCCGGACGGCAGGCTCCGGCTCCGGCTCCGGCAGCCGCGACCACCGCGACGCGTCCGGGTCCGGCGGACTCCTCCGGTCCTGGCGTCGCACAGGCTCCGTCAGCGCCGGCCACGGGTATGCCGGGCGGCCCGTCCGCGCCGTCCGGGGACGGCCAGGGCGCCGGGACCGCGCTCAATGGCGTGACCGCCCAGGCCGCACCAGCTCACGACGCCGAGCCGGCCGGTCACACGGAGATCCGGCTGCGCGGCGCGGCCTCCCGCACCGCGGCCAACATGGAGGCCAGCCTCAGCGTCCCGACCGCGACATCGGTGCGGGCCGTTCCGGCCAAGCTGCTGATCGACAACCGGATCGTGATCAACAACCACCTCGCCCGCGGCCGCGGCGGCAAGGTCTCGTTCACCCACCTGATCGGCTACGCGGTCGTCAAGGCGCTCCAGGTCGCTCCCGGGCTGAACGACTCCTACGCCGAGGCCGACGGCAAGCCGGTGCTGGTCAAGCCGGAGCACGTCAACCTCGGCCTGGCGATTGACGTGCAGAAGCCTGACGGCACGCGCCAGCTGCTGGTGCCGAACATCAAGGGCTCCGAGCAGATGGACTTCCGCCAGTTCTGGCTGGCCTACGAGGATGCCGTCCGCAAGACCAGGACGGGCAAGCTCGCCGTCGAGGACTTCGCCGGGACCACGATCAGCCTGACAAACCCGGGCACGATCGGCACCGTGCAGTCGGTGCCGAGGCTGATGCCCGGCCAGGGCTGCATCGTCGGCGTCGGCGCCATGGAGTATCCGGCGGCCTACCAGGGCGCCTCGGCCGAGACGCTGGCCAGGCTGGCCCTCAGCCAGACCATGACGCTCACCTCGACTTACGATCACCGGATCATCCAGGGCGCCCAGTCCGGCGAGTTCCTGCGCATCATCAGCCGCCTGCTGCTCGGCGAGAACGACTTCTACGACCAGGTCTTCGCCTCGCTGCGAATCCCGTACGAGCCGGTGCGCTGGGTGCGCGACATCCCGGCCGGCCATGAGAACGACATCAGCAAGGCCGCCCGGGTGCACGAGCTGATTCACGCCTACCGCGTGCGCGGGCACCTGCTCGCCGACACCGACCCGCTCCAGTACACCCAGCGCAAGCACCCGGACCTGGACATCAACCAGCACGACCTGACCTTGTGGGACCTCGAGCGCGAGTTCGCCACCGGCGGCTTCGGCGGCAAGCCGAGGATGCTGCTGCGCGAGATCCTCGGGGTCCTGCGGGACGCGTACTGCCGCACCGTCGGCCTGGAGTACATGCACATCCAGAACCCGGCGGAGCGTTCCTGGCTGCAGGACCGGGTGGAGCGGCCGCACCGCAACTCCGACCACGACGAGCAGATGCGGGTCCTGTCGCGGCTGAACGTGGCCGAGGCGTTCGAGATGTTCCTGCAGACCAAGTTCGTCGGCCAGCGCCGCTTCTCGCTGGAAGGCGCCGAGTCGCTGATCCCGCTGCTCGACGCGGTACTCAACGAGGCGGCCAAGGTCGGGCTGCACGAGGCCGTGCTCGGAATGGCGCACCGCGGCCGGCTGAACGTGCTCGCGAACATCATCGGCAAGTCCTACGCCCAGATCTTCAACGAGTTCGAGGGCTACGTCGACCCGGGCAGCACGCACGGCTCAGGCGACGTGAAATACCACCTGGGCGCCGACGGCCGCTACACGGCCGCCGACGGCACCACCATCCCGGTCAGCCTGGTCGCCAACCCGAGCCACCTCGAGGCCGTCGACCCGGTGCTGGAAGGCGTGGTCAGGGCCAAGCAGGACGTGCTCGACATGGGCACGCCCGGCTACACGGTGCTGCCCGTGCTGATCCACGGCGACGCGGCGTTCGCGGGCCAGGGCGTCGTCGCCGAGACGCTCGAGCTGTCCCAGCTGCGCGGGTACCGTACCGGCGGGACCGTGCACGTCGTGGTGAACAACCAGGTCGGCTTCACCACCGACCCGCAGTCCTCCCGGTCGAGCGAGTACGCCACGGACGTGGCCCGCACGATCCAGGCACCGATCTTCCACGTGAACGGCGACGATCCCGAGGCTGTAGTCAGGGTGGCCAGGCTGGCGTTCGCCTACCGGGAGGCCTTCGCCAAGGATGTCGTCATCGACATGGTCTGCTACCGGCGCCGCGGCCACAACGAGGCTGACAACCCCTCGTTCACCCAGCCGATGATGTATGACCTGATCGATGCCAAGCGGTCGGTCCGCAAGCTGTACACCGAGGCCCTGATCGGGCGCGGCGACATCACGCTGGACGAGGCCGAGCAGATCCTCCGCGACTACCAGCAGGAACTCGAGCGCGCGTTCACCGAGACCCGCGAGGCCACGACCCGCCCGGCCGAGCCGGGCTCGGTAGTCGCCAGGGCGCCGCAGCACGCCAGCCCGATCGAGCACGCCAGCACGGCGACGGCGATCAGCGAGGAGACCATCAAGCGGATCATCGACACGCAGCTGAACCTGCCCGAGGGGTTCACGCCGCATCCGCGGCTGGCCCCGCAGATCGCGCGCCGCGCCGCCATGGTGGAGCGGGACGAGATCGACTGGGCGACCGGAGAGCTGCTCGCGCTCGGCGCGACGCTGATCGACGGCAACGCGGTGCGGCTCGTCGGCCAGGACACCCGCCGCGGCACGTTCGGCCAGCGGCACGCCACACTGGTCGACCGGCACACCGGCGATGAGTACACCCCGCTGCGCCAGCTGAACAACGGGAACGCGAAGTTCCACACCTACGACTCGCTGCTGTCGGAGTTCGCCGCCGTCGGGTTCGAGTACGGCTACTCGGTGGCCAGGCCGGACGCCCTGGTCTGCTGGGAAGCCCAGTTCGGCGATTTCGTCAACGGCGCGCAGACGATCGTCGATGAGTTCATCTCGTCCGGAGAGCAGAAGTGGGGTCAGCGCTCCGGTGTCGTGCTGCTGCTGCCGCACGGCTACGAGGGCCAGGGACCTGACCACTCGTCGGCCAGGGTCGAGCGGTTCATGACACTGTGCGCGCAGGACAACCTGACCGTGGCGATGCCGAGCACCCCGGCCAGCTATTTCCATCTCCTGCGCTGGCAGGCGCAATCGGACCGGGTCAAGCCCATGATCGTCTTCACGCCAAAATCCATGCTCCGGCTGAAGACGGCAGTCTCCGCGGTCACCGACTTCACCAGCGGCTCGTTCCGGCCCGTACTGGCCGATCCGCAGATCGCCGGGCCCGGCCGGGCGGATGGTTCTGACCCGGCCCAGGTGCGCCGCGTGCTGCTGAGCTCCGGCAAGATCTTCTACGACCTGGCGGAGAAGCGCCGGGCCGAGCAGCGCGGCGACGTCGCGATCGTCCGGGTCGAGCGGCTGTACCCGCTGCCCGCCGCCGAGATCGCCGCCGAGCTGGCCGCTTTCCCGAATGCCAGCGAGCTGATCTGGGTTCAGGAGGAGCCAGTCAACATGGGCGCGTGGCCGTACATGGCGATGCACCTGCCAGGAGCCATCGGCCGCGGGCTGGGCGTGATCGCGCTTCCCGAGAGCTCGGCGCCGGCCCAGGGCTCGGCCAAGAAGCACGCGGCCGAGCACGCCGCCCTGGTCGCCGCCGCGCTGGGCTGACCC
>JADGPC010000314.1 GCA_017882645.1 Streptosporangiales bacterium
CGAGGCAGCCCGCTCTACGCGGACTGGCGGTCGACGCCCGGAGCGGGAACCTGCCGACATCACTGCTCAGCTACGCCCACCAAACGAGCTTGGGTCTCCCAGTGATCCCGGCGACGGACATGCGGACCGATGACTTCGCGCTGATCGCCCGACAGTGGCCAGCGGTCGCCTCGGCAGCTGACCGGTGGCCAGGAACGGTGCTCGCCGATCTTGGGCGGTTGCAGGAGGACAGCTCGGCTGGACCGGTCGCTGCCGCGTCGACGATCGTGCTGCTGATCGCCCGGGCGACACCGGAGGGCCTCTATCACCTGCGTGAGCGGGCCAGCGCGCTCGCCGCCCGCCTGGGCCAGGGCGCTCACGGCCGGTCGCCCTTGACGGTCGCGATCATGTGCTCAGCTCGAGAGCACACGGCCCGGCTGCGCGACGTAAAGGCCCACCTCGCGGCTGAGGCATCGACGTCGACGATCCCGGTGGCGGGCTGGATTGCTGACGACGAGCGCAGCGTGCAGGCATTGCGGGAGGGACAAGTGACGAAGAAGCTGACCGACGGCGACCTGTTCAAGTCCGCGCGCGAGCTCGCACAGTCGCTGCTGGCCTGGTGGCCGCCGGCTGACCCCGCCGCCGGGCACGCTGCGCCCTGGCAGGCGCCGCAGGCGCCGGGCGCGCCCGGCGCGCCGCAGATGATCGTGGGCGGGTGGTCCCAGTGAGCGATCTTCTGGATTACACGCTGATCCGCAAGCTGCAGGGCAAGGTCGCGGACGCGCAGCTCGCGGACCGTCGTCAGCTGCAGTCGGCGGGGCAGCAGGTGCGCACCACGGCCGATGAGCAGCAGCAGGCGCAGAGCATCATTCGTCAGGTCGTGTCACAGCATTTGCAGGACATGCTCGCCCGCCGCGAGGAGCTGCCGGTGGACCCGGCGTTCGAGACGCGGCTTCGGGCGGCGATCTTCAGCGCGATCTACGGTGCCGGCGAGCTTCAGGAACTGCTAGACAACGAGCTGGTTGAGAACATCGACATCAACGGCTGCGAGCAGACCTGGGTGACCTACGCGGGTGGTTTAAAGGAGCTGTGGCGGCCGGTCGCTGCCACCAACGAGGACCTGATCAGCATCGTGCAGAACCTCGGCTCCTACGCCGGGATGAACGCCCGGCCATTCAGCCCCGCCACCCCGGAACTGGACGTTCGGTTGCAGGACGGGTCGCGACTGTCCGCGGTCATGTCAGCCACCGAGACTCCGTCGGTGAGCATCCGCCGCAATCGCTACCCGCAGATGTTTCTGCGAGCAGACCTGGCTCAGGCCGCGAGCAAGGCGGGCGGTGAGCGGCTGCCTGACTTGGTCAGCCTCGGCACTGTGGATGAGCAGGTGGCGGACTTCCTGTACGCGGCGATCCGGGCCCGCTGCAACATCGTCGTCGGCGGGGCGACCGACGCCGGCAAGACGACATTGCTGCGGGCGCTGATCAACTGCATCGACTCGCTGGAGCGGCTGGTCACGATCGAGAAGGCCCTCGAGCTTGGTCTTGGTCGGCACCCGGAGCTGCACTCCGACGTCCGCGAGATGGAGGAAGTGCTGTCCGACGCCGAGGGCCGGGGCGGGCTGGACATCGCGACGCTGGTCCGCCGATCCCGGCGCATGAACCCCTCCCGCGTCATCGTGGGCGAGGTGCTCGGCCCGGAGGTCGTGGAGATGCTGTCAGCCATGGCCCAAGGCAACGACGGGTCGCTCTCAACCATCCACGCCCGCGACGCGGCCGAGGTGTTCAACCGCATCGCAACCTACGCCGTGCAGAACGCGATGCCGTCCTTCGAGGTCGCGCACAGCCTGATGGCCGGCGCGATCGACTTCGTGGTGTTCGTGGAGAAGAACCCGAAGCTGGGGCTGCGCCGCACCGTCACCGAGATCGTCGAAGTGAGCGGCGTGATGAACGGCCGGGTCGGCCGGTCCGACATTTTCAAGCCCTCACCCGAGGACGGGCGGGCGGTCCGCAACACCGAGGTCGCGATCGGCCGCATGCCAAAGTTGGCGCGAGCCGGCTACACCGACGGATTGCCGACCTGGGCCGCCACCAGCCAGCAGGGTGGGTGGTGAGCGATGCCTACGTTGAACGTCCTGCTGGCCGCGCTGATCTGCGCCGGAATCGGCGCCTCGGTGTTGCTGCTCGTTGTCGCGGTGCGCGGGACGGTCCTGGACCCGACCCGGCCGCCGAACCGGCTTAAGGCGCTGCTGAAGCGTCCGCGATCGCCGCTGCTGATGCTGCGCCTGACCGCAGGCGTGACGCTCGCCGTACTGATCTACTTCGTCACCCGGTGGCCCGTCGCCGCGCTCGGCCTCGGCGGGCTGGTGGCGTTCTGGCCGGCGCTGATGGGCGGGTCGAAACAGGAACTGCAGCAGATCGTCCGCCTCGAGGCGGTCGTGACCTGGTGCGAAGCGTTGCGCGACACGACCACCGGGCACGCGGGGCTGGAGCAGGCGATCCCGGCCACGGCCGAGAACGCGGCACCCCCGATCCGCCCGGCGCTGCTACGGCTGACTGGGCAGCTTCGCTCCAAGGTCCCGCTGGACCAGGCGTTGCAGGATCTCGCCGAGCAGCTGAACCACTCGGCCGACCTGATCATCGCCGCGCTGCAGATGAACGTCCGCAGCCGAGGGGACGGGCTGGTCGGCATCCTCACCAATCTGGCTATCGCAGGCCGCGAGGAGCTGGATTTGCGCCGCAAGATCACCGCCGGCCGGGCAGGTGACCGCCGGGCCGTGCAGCTGATGCTCGGCATCGTCCTGGCCGTCGCGACGTTCCTCGTTCTGTTCTCCCACACCTACACCGCGCCCTATCGGTCGGTGGCCGGTCAGGTGGCGCTGGCAGTGGTGATCGGGCTGTTCGCGACGTCGTTCGCCTGGATACGCAAGCTGGCGATGGCGAAGCCCGCGACGCCGTTCCTGCCACGAGCAGGCAAGCCGATAGACCCGATGGAGCAGCGCATCATCTCCGCGCTCACGACTGGTGCTGAAGCGCCGCAGACATCCTCGACCACGGCCGCCCGTCACACGCAGGTCGGTGCACGATGATCGCGATGGCGGTGGTCGGCGCCGCACTGGGCGCGGTGCTGTTCTCCCTGATCATCAGAATCGTGCCGCCCAAGCGCAGTGCCATCGTCGAACTCGGCCAGTTCTACGCCCACTACCGAGGCCCAGACACGGCCGCCGCTCAGGCGGTCACCGGAGCGGACACGCTGATGGATACCCGCCGCCGGATCGGCGCCTGGGCCAGCGCGGAGCTGGCCAAACGAGGTATCCGCTATACGAGCCTGCGCCACGACCTGGCCCTCACCGGCCAGTCCTTCGAGACCCTCATGGGCCGCAAGATCGTCGCATCCGTCGGCGGGTTCCTGATCGGGCTGGTGGCGTTGGCGACGTTGCAGTACATCGCCGGCGTGGGCCTACCGACCGGCGCGCCCCTGGCTGTGGCAGCGATCGCCGCCGTGGCCCTGTTCGTCGCACCGGACATCGACGTCCGCAAGGAGGCCAAGAAGCGCCGAGCCGAGTTCACCGAACAGCTATCGATCTTCCTCGACCTGGTGTCGCTGAAGATGGCCGGGCACGCGGCCGCCGCGGCCGCGCTGCCTGAAGCCGCGCAGCGGGGCGGGGGCTGGCCGATGATGCTGATCCGCGACACCTTGTTCCGGGCACGGCTATCCGGACAGGACGAGTGGGACGCCCTCGGCCA
>JADGPC010000315.1 GCA_017882645.1 Streptosporangiales bacterium
CTCGCGCCCCTGCTCGGCGAGGGCCCTGGCGAGAAGACCCGCCGCACCGGCTTCTTCCGGATCCAGATCGACGCCCGTACCTCGGCTGGCGCGCGGTACCTCGCCAAGGTCGAAGCCCGGGGCGACCCTGGCTACGCCGCCACGTCGATCATGCTCGCCGAGAGCGCTCTCTGCCTCGCGCTGGACCACGCCCGGCTGCCCGACCGCGCGGGTGTCCTCACGCCGGCCACGGCGATGGGCGCCGCGCTCGCCGACCGGCTCAGATCGGCTGGGCAAACTCTCGCCGTGCGGCGGATCAACCGGTGACCGCGACATCAGGCGAGCAGCTGGGTCTGCGCGGCCAACCAGGTGCGGCTACCTGATTCGCCGCCCCATCTCGGTCGTATCGTAACCGCCCAGCTCCGTGACCGCCGCCTGGAACCGATCGGAGCGCAGCAGCGCCCACAGCGGCGCCAGCCGCGGGCTCTGCAGGTCCGCCGTAGCCACGACCAGGTCGTACGGCTCGCGGGTGACCGGCAGGAAGTCAACGCCGAAGGCGCGGGCCGCAGCCATGATGCCCAGGCCGGCGTCGCCGCGCCCGGCCGCGATGGCCGCGGCCACGGCCAGGTGCGTTGACTCCTCGCGCGCGTACCCGGCAACGGCATCCGGGCTGATCCCCCGCTGGCGCAGCTCCAGGTCGAGCAGCATGCGGGTCCCGGCACCGCGCTGACGGTTGACATAACGAACGCCCGCGCGAGCCAGATCCTCGATGCCCGCCAGGCCTAGGGGGTTGCCGGGCGCGACCATCAGTCCCTGGTCCCGGTGCACGAGCCGGACGACGCAGACATCCTGGCCGCCGAGGATGCGGTCGAGGTAGGGCAAGGTGTACTCGCCGGTGGCCGGGTCCAGCAGATGAGACCCGGCGAGGTGGCACAGGCCGTCGCGCAGGGCTACCAGGCCGCCGAGCGAGCCGACGTTCGAGGACGCCAGGGTGATCCGCGGATCGTCGGCCCGCAAGGCGGAGGCGGCCAGGTCGAGAACCAGGTCGTGTGAGCCGATGGCGACGATCGTGTGGGAAATCTCATCCAGCCCGCGCAGCAGCTCGACCTGGACTTCGTCGCCGGGGTGGTGGCCTTCCAGCCCGGCCGGAACCATCAGCAGCCCGTCGGCGCGGACCAGTGAGGTCAGCACCCCGGCGCCACGGGGCAGCGGAGTGGCGACCATGGCGCCGCGCACCACTCCGAGCCGGACCCGTACCCAGTCGTCCATGCCGAGCGGGGAGGCGAGTTTGCGGGCCAGCCGGGCCGGGGCCCGCGGACGGTGCCGCGGCACTGCCCCCGCTAGCTCGGCCAGCAGCGGCTCAGCGAAGATGTCGAAGGTCAGGGCGGCGGACACCGGGTAACCCGGGGCCCCGAGCACGGGCGTACCGGCGACGACGCCGAGCACCACCGGGTGGCCGGGCCGCACGGCGACGCCATGCACGGCCAGGGTCCCGAGCTGGGCCACGATCCTGGCCGTGTAGTCATCGCGGCCCGCGCTCGAGCCGGCCACGATGATCAGCAGGTCACAGTCGGCCACGGCGGCGCCGGCCGCCTTGGCCAGGCCGACCGGATCGTCGGGCTCGATCGGCAGGCAGTGCGCATCGCAGCCGGCCTCGCGCGCCTGGGTCGCCAGCATGAGCGAGTTGGTGTCGAGGATCTCACCGGGACCGGTCGTCGCCCCGATGGGCCGCACCTCGTCTCCGGTCGGCAGGACGGCGACGACGGGCCGGCGCCGCACCAGGACGTCGGTGGCACCGGCGGCCGCGGCCGCGGCGAGGTCCACCGCTCGCAGCCGGTGGCCCGCGGGCAGCAGCAGCTCGCTGGTGCTCACGTCCTCGCCGATCGAGCGCACGTGCTGATAGGGCGGCACGGCGGCGCGCAATTCGGCGCGGCCGTCGCAGTAGTGCACGTGCTCGCGCATGACGACCGCGTCGCGCCCGTCAGGCATCGGGTCGCCGGTGTCGACGACGTCGTAGGCGTCCGGCTTCAGCTGCACCGGGGTGGTCTCGCTCGCGCCGAGGGTGTCGGCGGCGCGGACCGCGATCCCGTCCATGCCGGCCGCGTCGAAGGGCGGCGAGGAGCGGAGGGCCCACACCGGCCCGGCCGTTACCCGGCCGGCCGCGTCGGCTAGCGGGACCCGCACCGCCGGGAGCCTGGCCGGGCAACCGCCAGCCTCGCGTGCGCTGCGCCAGGCGTCCAGGGCACGGGCCGCGGGCACGTCGTGAATGAACGGGCTATCTGCCATGACGCTGGTTAACGGTACAGGGTGACGTCGACCTCAGTGCCGGCGTCAAGCCCGGTCGCGTCCTGCGGGATGATGACGTACCCGTCGGCCGCAGTGAGCACGGACAGCAGGGCCGAGAGCCCGAAGACCGGGGCCGCCAAGCCGTCCCGCAGCCGGACTTGGACGACGTCGAGGCGGCCGCTGGCGGACGCCAGGTCACGCTCCAGCCTAGCCCGCACCACCGGCTCGGCGGGCGGCCTGGCGCAGCCGCCGACCCGGCGCACCAGCGGCATCCCGATCAACCGAAACACCACGAGCGCGGAACGCGGGTTGCCGGGCAGCCCGATGATGGGCACTCCGGCGCACTCAGCCAGCAGCGTGGGCTTGCCGGGCCGGATCGCGAGGCCATGACACCAGATGCCGGGCGGTCCGAGGCGCCCGACCGCCGCGGCGGTCTCGTCGCGAGCGCCGACCGACGAGCCGGCCGAGATGACTATCACATCGCTGACGCCCAGCGCGGCGTCCAGTGCGGCCCCGAGCGCCGCTGCATCGTCGGGGATGATGCCGCCCTGGGCGGGCTCCCCGCCCGCCTCCGAGATCAGCGCGGCCAGCGCGACCGCCGTCGCGTCGCGCACCTGGCCGGGCCGCAGCTGCGCGGTGCCAGGCGGCACCACTTCGTCGCCGGTGGAGAAGATCGTCACCAACGGCCGCGCATGGACGGCGACTCCAGTGACGCCGGCCGCCGCCAGCATCCCGAGGTCCTGGGCCCGCAGCGGACGGCCCGCCGGGACTAGCTCGGCGCCCGGGATCGCGTCCTCGTCAGCGCGCACCACGCCGTCGCCCGGGGCGACGGGCCTGACCACCTCGATCGTGCCCGGCATCGCTTCCTGGGTGTACTCGACCATGATCACGGCGTCGGCGCCCGCGGGCAGCACGCCGCCGGTGGGGATGCTCACCGCCGAGCCCGGGCCGACGGCCGTGTCCGCGCCGACGGCCGTGTCCGGCGCCGCGCCCATCCGCACCGCCCCGGTCACCTCGAGATAGCCGGGCAGCACCTCGGAGACGCCATAGGTGTCCGCGGCCCGCACGGCGTAGCCGTCCACCGTCGAACGGGCGAAGCCAGGCAGCGCATGCGACGCAGCGACCGGCACCGCCGGGATCCGCTGCAGGGCTTCGCGCAGCGGGATCGTCTGCACCGGGGTACGCCGCTGCGGCTGGAATCCGGCTAGCGCCTCGGCTACCGTCCGGGTGGCGAAGAACTCCCGTCCCGCGTGCCCGCCGCGGTCAGGATTGGTCGCCATGCTCCCGGCCGTCCGCCGGCGGCGGGTGCCGCTGGCCGTTCGCTGGCCCCGTGCCGTTGACTGGCCCCGTGCCGTTGACTGGCCCCGTAGCCGCCCGGCCGGCCCCCGGCCCGGCGTTCCCGTCGCCGCCCAGCCGCAGGACGCTCAGCACCGGACCCAGGGCCACCTGGCCCAGCCCGCAGATCGAGGTCCTGCGCACGGTCTCCTCGAGCTGCGGGATGCGTTCGTCCACATCGCCCGGGCCGCCGCCGCGCGCGAGCACGTCGCTGAGGATCCGGTGGGCCTTGCTCGTCCCGACCCGGCACGGCACGCACTTGCCGCACGACTCATTGCGGAAGAAACGCAGCACGTTGGTGGCCGCGGCCAGCAGGTCGGTGCCTTCGGCCAGCACCACGAGCGCACCCGAGCCGAGCATCGACCCCGCCTGAGCCAGCGCGTCGAAGTCGAGCGGCACGTCGAGCTGATCAGGCCCGAGGAAGTTCGACGAGGCACCGCCGGGCTGGATGGCGCCCACCGCCCGGCCGCCGCTGACTCCCCCGGCCTCCGCCAGCAACTGCCTGGCCGTCGTGCCCATCGGGACGCAGTAGACGCCGGGCCGCTCGACATGGCCGGAGACCGCGAAGAACTTCAGCCCGGTGTGCCCGCCGGTGCCCTGCCGCTTCCACCAATCCGCCCCGCGCAGGGCGATGATCGGGACGTGAGCCAGCGTCTCGACCGAGTTCATCAGCGTCGGCTGGCCCCACAGGCCGTACACACCGGGGAACGGTGGTTTGTTCCGCGGTTCCCCCCGGTGCCCCTCCATGCACTCCAGCAGGGCCGACTCCTCGCCGAGGATGTAGCCGCCCGGCGAGGTGAACACCTCGACCGACAGCCGCCGACCGGTGCCGGCCACGTTGTCGCCGGTCAGCCCGGCGGCGAGCAGCGACTCGATCTCCCGGCGCACCGCGGCCTCCTCGGGGCCGTATTCATGCCTGATGAACAGCCAGCCTTCCTCGGCGCCGACCGCCAGCATGCCGAGCAGAAGCCCCTCCAGGACCAGATGCGGCTGCCCGGCCAGGAGCTCGCGGTCCTTGAACGTCCCCGGCTCGGACTCATCGGCGTTGCAGATCACGTACTTGGGCGTGCCTGGCTGCGCCGCGACCAGCTCCCATTTACGGCCGGTCGGGAAGCCGGCGCCGCCCATACCGCGCAGGCCGGAATCGGCGAGCGCGGCGATGACCCGGCCCGGGTCGAGCTCGCCAGCCAGCACCGCGCGCAGCGCCGCGTAGCGCTGCCGACCGGGAGCGTACGGGTCGTTGGGCCAGCGCGTGCCGACGTCGCCGCGGTCTGTTGGCTGGGCCTGGACCGGCTGGGCCTGGACCGGCTGGGCGGGCGGGCCGGCCCGGGCCGCGTCGATGAGCGTATCGGCGTCAGCGGCTGGCGCCGGGCGCTCGTTGATGGCCACCACCGGCCCCGCGTCGCACCGCCCGATGCAGGACACCTCGACGAGTTCGACCTCGGTGTCCTCGCCGTAACGCTCCCGGAGCGCCGCGATGCGCTGGTCCGCGCCCTGCAGCCAGCAGGACAGGTCATGACAGACGTGCAGCGCCACCTGCTTCGGCGGGCTGGTGCGAAAGTGCGGGTAGAACGAGATCAGCCCCTCGATCTCATACAGCGGCCGGTGCACGTCCCTGGACAGCGCGACCAGCTCGTCCCGCGGCAGCCAGCCGAGCCGCTCCTGGATGGCCTGCAGCGCCGGGATCAAGCTGGGGCCAGGGAACTTGCCTGCTCGCGCCTCGACACCCGGCGCCCACGGCCGAGCCCTGGCCATCAGCGGTCCCTGGTCTGCGCCATGGTCCCGCTGGCAGCGCTAGGCAGATCCGCGTCCCGAACATCCGGCGCAGCCGATTCCGGCCGGTCCGGCGCAGCCGATTCCGGCCGGTCCGGCGCAGCCGATTCCGGCCGGTCCGACGCGGCCGATTCCGGCCGGTCCGGCGGGGCCGGCTCGATCCGCACGGCGCAGAACTTGAACTCCGGGATCTTGCCGGTCGGGTCGATCTCGTCGATGGTGAGCAGGTTGGCCGCCGCCTCGCGGAAATGGAACGGGATGAAGCAGTTGCCCCGCGCTTCCCGGTGCGAGCAGCGGGTCTCCAGCACGATCGAGCCGCGGCGCGAGCTGACCCGGGCCAGCTGGCCGTCGGCCAGGCCGAGCTCGGCGGCATCGTCAGGATTCACGTACACCTGGGCGGTCGGCGAGATCGCGTCGAGCGCGAACGACCGGCGGGTCATCGAGCCGGTATGCCAGTGCTGCAGCAGCCGGCCCGTATTGAGGATGAACGGGTATTCGGCGTTGGGCAGTTCC
>JADGPC010000316.1 GCA_017882645.1 Streptosporangiales bacterium
CCACCATGAGCGCCCCGATCAGGGCGCATCCGCCGGCGTTGATGCCGAGCGTCGTCCAGTCGAAACCGCCAGGGCGGTGCGGGAAGGCCGCCCAGAGACCCTGCCGCGCCAGGGCGCCGATCACGCCGCCCGCGGCGATCACGCCCAGCGTCAGCCACGGGATCCGGCGGAGCTCGATCCGCCGCCAGGGCACCCGACGTCGGGTGCGTGCCGCCGCGGCAGGTGCGTCAGGACGGCTTCCCGCCTCGTACATGACATCCCCCACCAGCTCACTGGCTACAGCGGCTCGCTGAAGTACCAGCGATGGCCCTCCGGGTCATCCACCGTATAACTGCGCGCTCGGTTCGCGCGGATCGCGATCTCCGACACGTCGGCACCTGTGGCATGCACGCGTTCCCGGTGCGCCACGAGGTCCGTGATCGTGATGCACTGCAGCTGGGTTACCTCGCCAAGCCTGGCAGGTCCGCGGAAGCCCGCTCCGGCTGAGCCCACCATGATCACGCCACCGTTGTCGAGCAGCAGTTCGCCGTGCCGCACCGTGCCGTCGCCCAGCCGGTCGCGTACCCGCTCGGTGAAACCGAATGCGGCGATCAGCCAGTCCATCGCCGCGCCCGCGTCCTCGTACAAGAGATACGGAACGACCTGCGGGTCCGCGCTGTAGCCCGGCATGACAGTCACGCTATCGCCGATCGGCTGGCACTGCAGCGGTGACTAGGGTGGCCTGATGGTCACCGCGGTTCTCGGCGCGCCGGGGTCAGGAAAGAGCACGCTCGCCTCGCTGCTGGCGCCGCTCCTGCCGACCTATGTCGTGCTGGACTGGGACTCCCTTATGATTCCCGCCGCAGCGCTCGCCGGGCGATACATCCGGCAGCACCCCGAAACCTGGCCCGCCTACCGCCAGCTTGTCCGCGCGGTTGTCGATGCCGTGGCGCATCTCCCGGTCGTGCTGTTCACCGTATGCACGCCGGACGAGCTCGCCGGCTGGCCGATCGGCTCCTGGATCCTGCTCGACTGCACCGACCAGGAACGGCGGCGGCGCCTCGGCCAGCAACCGCGGCACGAGCCGCCCGAGGTCGCGCTTCGTGACGCACAGGAGCGGAGCCGGTGAGCGGGATCGAACCGCTGACCTGCCGTTTACAAGACGGCCGCTCTGCCTACTGAGCTACACCGGCGGGGACGTGGAAATGCTAGCCGAAACTCACCTGACCTGCGCATCCCGCCTCTGACCTGGGCCTTCGTCCCTCCCTTGGCTCCGAGCAGCTACCGGCGAGCGCGACACGACGTCCTGATGACACCGGGGTTGCTGCGCCCCCTCACCCTTGGATCTAGCTGACAGGCTGCTGCGGGCTTGGCGTTCGGAGAACGCTCCAGCCGAGGCGGCCGGTCACGTTTTCGAGAGCGTTCCCGACTTCCAGGCCGTTGTTAGTGATGGTGACTTGTTCAGCGTCATCGAATGTGCGCGGCTGCGCATTTCGCCGACATGCGCGGCCCGGCCTATCTGGGATTCCTCTTCGATGTACCGCAGGTCGATGACATTGTCGAAGAGGAACAGCAATTCGTCGAGCGTGTGGCCTGGGATCCCGTGGCTGCTGGTCTCACTCGTGATGAGCAGGGAACTGCCCGCAGCCCGGACGAGCCCGACCAGACTTCGCATGTAGGCGGGGAAGCGGGACTCTTCGCGGGCCGCATATGCCAGCTGCAGCAGCGCGGGTCTGATCGTGTTCGGGACAATCGGCGCCGCCATCGCGGGCGGCCGGGAGGACTGGCCAGCATTCGGCGTCGGGATCGCGGTAGCGCTGACCCCGCGCGGCCGCGCGGCGCTCGACACGTACACCCAGGCCCTGCGCGGCCTGCTCAGCGGGCTATGACGCCGACGGTGGCTGCGAGTCAGCCGCCGAACGCCAGGCTCCGCGCGAAGACGTGAGCAACGATCCCGCCGGAATTCGAGCTGAGCTTCCCGGTCAGCTTGAGCCCGGCCGGCAGCGACTTCAGCGGGATCGTGACGTTCCTGGCGGAGTTGAGCAACGATCCCGGCAGGCCGTTGCTGCTGACCAGGTGCAGCTTGATCGAGTTCGGCGGGACCGAGGTCACCTGCCAGACCGCGCTGGCGTTAACGATCCCGCCGACCAGGTTCAGGTTCGCTTTCAGCTCGCTGCTGCCGACCGCGACGATCTTGAGGCCGCCTCCCGAGCCACCGCCGAGGAAACCGGCCAGCGGCCCGGCGTCCGACAGGAACCCGCCGATCTGGCCCAGGCTGATCAGGATCGTGCCGTTCAGCGGGCCTGCGGTGCCCGACTGAAAGTTCGAGTTCAGCTTCACGTTCTGGGCCACGACATTGAGGCTGGTGATCTTGATCGGGCCCTCGGGGATGTCCGATGAGCTGATCGTGATCTGGTGGAAGTTCCTGGTGATGACCTGGGTGAGGAACGGGAACCCGGCGATCGATACGCTCGGCTTCTTCGGGAAGCCCTGCTTCTGGATCTGCGTCGCCGCCTCGGCCTGGGCAAACGCCTTCGCGCCGAAGTCCAGGCCGACGAGCACCACCAGGATCACTATGACCCAGATCAGCGCCTTGCGGCCGCCCGAGCGCTTCTTCGGTGCCTGGTAGTTGTACAAGCCAACCGCCTCCGGTCTAGGTCTTTGATTCGCTGCGGCTGCGGTCCGGCCGGCGAGCGTAGATTTAGGGGAGCGTGCTCAGGTCGACGACCTGGACCTGATCCGATCCACGGTCGGTCACGTAGAGGAACTTGCCGTCGGGAGACAGGGCCATCTCGCGCGGCTGCAGGCCGCTGTTGAAGTATCCGAGCAAGGCCGGCTTTTGGGCCAGCGCGGCGGCCGGATCCACCACGGCCAGGTTGTGCGCATTCTGGGGCTGCGGCGGCTTCACGTTGTCGTTGTTGGCGATGACGATCCGCTTGCCGCCGTTGACCAGCATCAGCCCGATTGGCCACTGGCCGACCTGGACCTTGGCGAACAGCGCCTTGTTCGGCTGGCTCGCCAGCCGCGACGCCGAGTACCCGAGCAGGATGTTGCTCTGCCGGGCCGTGACCCAGACCGTCTTGCCGTCCGGCGTCACGGCCACCCGGGCGGGCGCGCAGCCCGTCTTGACCTGGGCGCGGATCGCTGGCTTCTGCTGGCCCTTGGTCGTGGCCTGGCCGACGTCGATGATGCTCAGGAAACCCTGGACCGTCGCTTCCTTGGTGACCCAGTTGGTCGCGTAGAGGGTCTTGCCGTCAGGCGAGACGGTCAGGCCAACGGGCTGCGGTCCGATCTTCAGCGAGCCGACGTAATCGGCGCTGCTGAAGCCGCTGCTTAGCGCCTGGGCCAGGTTGAACACGCCGACCTTGTTCCCGAACTGCAGGCTGACGAAGGCGAACTTGCCGTCCGGGGTCACGGCCACGCCGATCGGTCGGCGGTCCTGCGACGAGCCCGGCACGGTCAGCTGACCGACGTTAATGCTCGGGGCGCCGGCCTCAGCCTCCGCCGCGTTCACGACCTGGATTCCGTTGTTGGCCGCCACGAGCAGGTACTTGCCGTCCGGCGCGAGGGTGGCCGACGTCGCAACGCCGGGATTGCCGCCCAGCGGGTACTGCCACGGGTCGAGGGTGAGCGACCCGCCCGGACCCGTCTTGTAGATGCGCAGTTCCGTGTCGGTCACCAGGAAGACGGCCTTGCCGTCGCGGCTGGCTGCGATGCCGAACGGATTAACTGACCCGAGACTCGCGGACGCACCCGAGACCAGCGGGGCCTTCACCGGCAGGTGCTTCGCGGCCGCCGCGGCCGTGCTGCACGCAGGTGGCTTGAGCACGACTCCCGTGACGACGGGCGGCGTGTTGTTCTTCTTGCCCGAGTGGCTCGAGGCATAGTAGGCGGCTCCGCCGCCGCCGAGCAGCACGACGACCGCTGCCGCCAGCGTGATCGGCGAGCGCCACCAGGGCCGCCGGCCGCCGCCTTGGCCGCCGCTGTAGTCACCGTAACCGCCGCCCGGACCGCCCTGCTGCCAGTGCGCGGCCGTCAGGTCGGGCGAGGTGTGCTGGCCGCCACTGCCCGCGACCTGGGTCTCGGCCGCGCCGTAGCCGCCCCTGCCACCCGAGCCAGCGCCTACCGGCGGACCGCCCGGGCCGCTGGGACCACCCTGGCCGCCCCAGCCCTGGCCGGCCCAGCCCTGGCCGGCCGTTCCGCCACCCTGAGGGGGACCGCCATAGGCACCCTGGCCGCCGGGATCGCTCGGACCGCCGAAGCCGCTCCCGGCGTAACCGGCCGCGCCGGCTGCCGCGGCGGTCCCGGCTGCCCCGCCGGCGCTGCCGCCGCCCGAGGGCCTGACGACCTGCGTGTGCGGGTGCTCCCCGCTGGGCACGACGCCGGGACCGGAGTCGTACGGCCTGATCCCGAATGCCTCGCGCAGCGCGTCGGAGAACTCACGGCAGTTCGGATAACGATCAGCCGGGGCCTTGGCGAGTGCCTTGGCGAAGACCGCGTCCACGCTGGGCGAAAGATCGGGCCTGCGGCCGGTCACCGCGGGCGGCGGCTCCGACAGCTGCGCGTACATCACCGCCATGGCCTCGTCGCGCTGGAACGGCGGAACCCCGGTCAGCAGCTCGAACGCCGCGCACGCCAGGGCGTACTCGTCGGCACGGCCGTCGACCGGCTTGCCCTCGATCTGCTCGGGGGAGATGTAGTCGAGCGTGCCGAGGAAGGTCCCCGTTCCAGTCAGCCCGCTCGCCTGCAGCGAGCCCTTGCTGAGCCCGAAGTCCGACAGGTAGACGTGATCGGGGCGGCCAGATCCCGAACTGGCGTCGAGGAGCATGTTCGCTGGCTTGACGTCCCGGTGCACGAGGCCGCGGCCGTGCGCGGCGTCGAGCGCCGACGCCACCTGCGAGGTGATCTCGGCCACCCGGCCAGGCGGCAGCGGGCCGAACTGCGCCACCAGCGACCGGACATCACCGCCGCGGACGAACCGCATCGCGATGAACAGCACGCCGCTCGCCTCGCCGGCCTCGAAGACCGGGATGATGTGCGGATCGTCGACCGCGGCGGCTGCGCGCGACTCCCTGATGAACCGCTGCCTGAACGCCTCGTCAGCCGCGAGTGCCGGGGCGAGGATCTTGAGCGCGACTCGACGGTCGAGCCGCTCGTCGTGCGCGCGGAAAACCACGGCCATGCCACCCTGACCGATCTGCTCTTCGAGCAGATAACCGGCAATCCGCGAACCAGGTCCGAAGCCACCTGGCACGACCTGATTCCCCTCGCTCACCCTGCCTCCCAGCGCATACGACCTAGGCCGATCTCCCCCGAACCGCGCATCCACGTTTTCCGTTTTTGACGAGTAATGTCTGGAAGTTGTTAGCTGGGCACGGTAGTCAAGATGGGCGTTCCAAGTATCCGGTTTGACCTTGTCCGCCGCAACCTACGCGCCTGGTGGGCGCTCAAGACATTCAGCTTTCCACACCTGGCCGGCCGGCCGGCACGGCAGGGGACCGAATGGGAAGCCGTTTGCCCGGGGCGTCGCCAACGAGGCTGAGAACTAGATAGAAGCGCGATAAATACCATATAACCCATGTAAGTAGCTGGGACAGTAAGGATGTTTCCGATATTCCCGTCGGCCAGACGCCCCGCGCAATGCCGCTATTGGGCCGGAATCTGCTCGGCGCACCAGCCGGGTAACCGGGAACGCCGCAGCTAAATGGGGCACCCATAGCGGTATCCAGGCCCGCGAAATAGGCTCTACAGTTACCCCATGACGCCAGAGTCCGCCCACTCGCCCGCTGGTCCCGTGCTGCTCGTGCGCACCCCGGACGCGGAGCGCTCACTCCAGGCCGGCCGCAGCTACTACGTCGGCCGGGACCCTCAATCCGACATCGTCGTCAACGACTCGCGCGTGTCATGGCGGCACGCCGTTCTCCGCCAGGACGGGAGTACCTGGCTGCTCGAGGATGTCGGCTCCACCAACGGAACCTTTCAGGGCCGGGACCGGATACAGCGGGTCCCGATCTCGGGGTCGTGCGCCGTCCGCCTCGGTCATCCGGATGACGGACCCGCGATGTCGTGCTCCGTATCCGCGCCCGCGCGGCCCGCTGAGGACGTGCAGGCCGGCCGCGGGCAGCCGACGAGATTCGCCGATACGCCAGTGGCCCCGCCGCCCAACCCGGCCGTGAACAAGCTGCGCGCCGATGTAGCGGGCGGCGGGCACGGCGGAGGCGGATACGGCGCGGGCTATGCGGGCGGGGCGCCGGGCGGCGTTCCAGGCGGCGGGTACGTCCCGGGTGGCGGCGGGGGGCTGGCCGGCGGGCCGGGCGTCCCGTCACCGCGACCCAGCATGGAGCGGATGCCCAGCCAGGTGATGCGCCTGCCCACGGCCCTGCTGCGGATCGGCCGGGCGGCGGACAACCAGGTCGTGGTGGCCGACCTCAGCGTCTCCAGGTACCACGCGGAACTGCGCCGGGACCCGCGCGGCGGATTCACGATCGTCGACCTCGGCAGCCACAACGGCACGTTCGTGAACGGCCAGCGGGTCGGGTCGGCGCCGGTGACCGAGCGCGACGTCATCACTATCGGGCCAGCCACGTTCAGGCTGGTGGGCGAGGAACTGCAGGAGTTCCTCGACACCGGCGACATCTCGTTCATCGCCAAGGACCTGACGTTCACGCTGCCGAGCGGGCGGGTGCTGCTCGACCACGTCAGCTTCCCGCTGGGCGAGCGCTGCTTCATGGGCGTGATCGGGCCGAGCGGCGCCGGCAAGTCCACCTTGCTTGGCGCGCTGACCGGGACGGCGCCCGCCACGCAGGGCACGGTGCTCTACGACGATCGTGACCTTTACCAGCACTACGCCGAGCTCCGGCACCGGATCGGGCTGGTCCCGCAGGAGAACATCCTGCATACCCAGCTGACCGCGCGCCGCGGGCTCGGATATGCCGCCGAGCTGCGGTTCCCGCGCGACACGAGCAAAGCCGAGCGCAGCCACCGGATCGACGAGGTCCTCGAGGAGCTCGCGCTGACCAGGCACGCCGAGACGAAGACGGCAGCCATGTCCGGCGGCCAGCAAAAGCGCGTCAACGTCGCGCTTGAGCTGCTCACCAAGCCGTCGCTGCTGTTCCTCGACGAGCCGACATCGGGACTGGACCCGGGACTCGACAAGTCGGTGATGGAGCAGATGCGCGACCTGGCGCACGACGGCCGCACCATCATCGTCGTGACTCACTCGGTCGCCAACCTCAACTTGTGCGACCGGCTGCTCGTCCTCGTGCCAGGCGGCAAGATCGCGTATTTCGGCGCGCCCCAGGACGGCCTGAAGCACTTCAACCAGCCGGGCTGGGCGGAGGTTTTCCAGGCCTTCGAGAGCCAGCCGGACCGCGACTGGGCCGCCGAGTTCCGCAATTCGCCCTATTACCAGCAGTACATCGCGGCCGGCATGGAGGACGCGGGCGCCATCCATCACCGCGCGCCGCGGCCAGCCGCCACCGCACCGCCCAAGACGAGCAACCGGCTCGCGCAGATGTCCACGCTGGTCCGCCGGTACACCGCGGTGCTCGCCTCCGACCGCGGCTTCCTCGCCCTGCTCATCGGCGTCGCGATCGCCCTCGGCGCGCTCGTCCATGTCGTGGCGCCAGCCAGCTTCACGACCATCCCGAATGCCGGCGCGCAGACGAGCTTGCTGATCCTCACCCTCTGCGCGTGCTTCGCCGGAGCGCTGAACTCGATCCGCGAGATCGTCAAGGAACGGCCGATCTATGCCCGAGAACGGGGAACCGGCCTGTCCGCGGGCGCCTACCTAGCATCCAAGATCATCGTGCTGGGCGTGATCAGCGCCTTCCAGGCGGTTCTGCTCGTGGCCATCGGGCTGGTCGGCAAGACCTTCGGCCCGAAGGGATCGGTGCTGCCGATCCCGATCCTCGAGATCGCGATCGCCATCTCGCTCATCGCGGTCGTGTCGATGGTCATCGGCCTGTTCACTTCGTCCGCGGTCAGCACCACCGAGCGGGCGATGCCGCTGGTGTTCCTCCTGGTCATGGTCCAGGTCATCACGACCGGAAGCTTCATCCAGGTGCACGGCAAGCCCGGGCTCGAGCAGCTCGCCTGGTTCACGCCGTCGCGGTGGGGCTTCGCCGCCGGCGCGTCCACCGTCGACCTGAACAAGATCACGCCCGTCCCGGTCGCGACCCAGGATCCGATCTGGGCGCACACCGCGCATGCCTGGCTCATGGACATCGGGGCCATGATCGTGCTGCTGATCTTCTACTCGCTCCTGACCTGGTGGCGGCTGCTCAAGCTCGGCCCGCTCAAGCGCGGCGCCTGAGACGATGCGGCGCGGGCAGCCGGCCTCCCGGCTGCCCGCGCCATTTCATCGGCTAACCCCTCAGGCGTGCATCCCGAACGCCAGGTCAAACGGGCGCGGGTAGAGCGACGGCTGGTAGGCCGTGAACGCCGGGGCGACCGGAACCACCTGGCCGCCGCTGACGAAGATGTTGTAGTTCGGCCCGAGCGCCGCGGCCGCCTTGTTCATCCGGTCCGGGTTCAGCGCCGGGTCATTCCACTGCCCGGTTCGCATCCGGTGCAGCAGGACCCGGACCGATGCGATCGTCTCGGCCGGGGTGAACGCGCAGTGGCCCGCCCGGCTGACGAACACCTGGCGGAGCAGGAATGACCGGCCTGCCCTGCGGACCGCGCTGGCGTATGCCTGCTCGTTCTGCGGGATGACCAGGCCATCGCCGACGGTGTGCATGCTCAGCACCGGGATGGTGATCCGTCCGGTGAAGCTGATGTTCTGGGTCAGGTAGCGCACCGCGGCCGGGAGGGCCGTGATCCTGGTCGCCTTGTTCAGCGTGCGCAGGTCGGCCCGCAGGCTGAGCCCGGCTGCCTTGTACAGCGCCCGGACCTCGCGGAAGTCCGCCGACTTGGCCAGCTGGCGGAAGTAGTCCACGCCCGTGTTCCAGGACGGGTTGCCGCCCGCGCGCGCCTCAAGCTCAGCGCGGAAGGCGAAGATGAACGGGAAGTCCACCTGGGAGAACCACTGATACTGGTTCGCCTCCTGCCCCGAGAAGTCATTCGGGGCCGGCTCGGGTGACAGCGGCGTGAACCAGCCGGGGGTGTCGCCGAGCGCGGCCGACAGGGCCAGCCGCGCCTGACCCTGGGCGGTGGCCTGAGCGGCAGCCGCCGCGGTCTCCGCACCCTGCAGGTTAGCCACCGGGTTGGCTATCCCCGTGACCTGCACGGACGGATCGATCAGCTGCTGGAAGGCGAACGCCCCGTCCAGCGCCGTGTTCCAGGTCGCCACGCCGCCGGCCAGCACGCCGCACATCGGCAGCGCGGCGCTGAACCGC
>JADGPC010000317.1 GCA_017882645.1 Streptosporangiales bacterium
CGGCCAGCATGACGAAGAGGGCCGGCAGCAGCCGCCTGGCCCGGTGCAGCCAGAAGTCGCCGAGCCGGATCCGGCCGTCGGCGGACCACTGGCTGACCAGGATGCTGGTGATCAGGAAGCCGCTGAGCGTGAAGAAGACGCCCACGCCGAGCAGTCCCCCTGGCGCCCATCCGAACTGCTCGTGATAGGCGATGACGGCAAGCACCGCCAGCGCGCGCAGTCCGTCCAGGCCAGGCATGTAGCGCTGGCCAGAGTTCACCGGCCTCGGCATGTCTCCCCCTAGCCCAGGTCCGTCTCGCCCCCGTTACGCGAGATCGCTCATTCATTCCGGGCAGGGAAGGCACTACCCGGTGTGAATTAACGACTACGTATCGTGGATGGCAAGAATTGGAACGAGAAAGGGCGGGCCAGGCGAATGCATTAGGTCGGGCGGAGCGGACGATCCGGCTGGTGCGGCCGGGCCTGGCGGAGGCGGCTGGCTCGGACTGCACGCCGGGGCCGGCCGGGTTTCGACCGGCCCGAGAAGGGCCGGCCGGCGCGGCAGTTCAATCATCGCGATTTGCGCGACGATCGCCCCGGCCGGCCCAGGCCGGCCCTTCCTTCGTACGAAGCTGCGCCGCTGCTACCGGACGGTCCTGCCCGCACTTCGGCCGTTCAGCGGGAACGCCCTGGCCAGCGCATCGGCGATCGCCCTGGCGCGCATCGCGCAACCGAGGGAGTTGTAGTGGATCCCGTCGGACAGGAACCAGCCCGGCTGCGCGACCGCCGACCAGTCGAAGATTCGCATGTTCGGGTACTTCGCCAGAGCCCTGACCAGAGTGGCGTCCCAGGCCTGCTCGTTGGCGTTCGCCCAGTACCCGGAGGGCAGCAGCGTCCGCGTGTTCACCCACATCACCGGCTGGCCATGGGCCACGGCCATCATCTGGTCGATCCTGGCCATCATCCTGACCGAGGAGCCGGCCGCCACGTTCGCGGTGTCGTTGGTTCCGAGGGCGAACACCCAGCAGCCCCGGTAGCCCTGGCTCCGCCAGGCGCTCGCCACCTTGTAGCCGTTGATCTGGCCCGGCATCTCCTCGACGATGGAACGCCCGCCGGACGCGTCGATGCTGAGGTGCCTGACGCCCACGTCGGCGTAGCGGGCGGCCAGTCGCTGCGCGCGGTTCGGCAGGTAGTCGGGCGAGATCAGGTCCACCGAGGTCGAGTCACCGATGTGGGCGACCGACCGGCATGAGGTCCGCAGCGCCGCCGGCCGGGCGGCTGCCTTCTTCGCCGCCTGCGCCCCGGCACCAGCCCTGGACCGGGTGGCTGATGACCCGGAAGATCCGGTTCCGGTCGATGTTGCCCGCGGGCGGGTGGCCCCGGCCGGCCGGGCTGACCGTCCTGAGCTGATCAGCCTGGATTTCGCTCCGGCAGCGCGGACGCCGGAGCCCGCCGCCGACGCGCCAGCGCCGGCCGGTCCGCTGCCGGACATCACTCCGGCCGTCGCCACGCCGGCGACAGTGCCAGCCAGGGCAACGGCGGCGCCCGCGGCGGCGGCCAGGCCGCGCGGTCCCGGCCGGCGCCAGCGCTTCGCGCGCGGCTCGCTGCCTGAACCGGGCTGGCCTGGGCGGCTGCTCTGAGAGCGCATCTAGGACTCCGTTCGTCGCGAGAGGTCCGCGATCGCCCGGCAGCCAGCCAGTCAGGTCACTGGCTGATCAGGCAGATCGGCGAGCAGCCCGCCGGCTCGTGCGCGGGCAAGAGCCCGGCCCTGTCCAGCGTGGCCGCCCTCTCTCGGGGGGCTTTGACAAGCGCGCTGCACCCGTCAGGAAGTGACATGCTCGGTCGTCATCGGCTGGCTGCCGTACGGCGTGATGCTTGCGGGCAAACTGCACCCCGATGAGCTATCGGCCCTGCCTGAGCAGGCGTTTCACGTGCACCCGAATTACCGCCAGATCCGGGCAGTCCACCCTGACCAGCGATAACGCCGTACCAAGGGAACGCCTCGCCGGGGCAGCACGATTCCGTAACACCGGTCACACGCACCAAGGCGGTCGGCTGCCATCTGCGGCGGCAGGCGCACTTCACTGGCCGGATGACCCTGGCCAGGTGCCATCGGCCAGGTGTCATCGGCCACCGTAGGCTTACCGGCGTGGACCGGCCCTACACCGTTCTGAGCTGCGCGATGTCGCTGGACGGGTATATCGATGACGCCTCGGGCACGCCGCTGCGGCTATCCAGCGATGCCGACATCGACCAGGTCGACGAGCTCCGGTCGACCTGCGACGCGATCATGGTCGGAGCCGGAACGGTCCGCGCCGATAATCCGGCCCTGCTGCTGCGCTCGCAGGCCCGCCGGGAGGCGAGGATCGCCCGCGGGCTGAGACCGGATCCGGCCAGGGTCGTGGTCAGCCGCGGCGGCGATCTCGATCCGGCAGCCCGCATCTTCGCCGCCGGAGCCGACCGGATCGTCTACGTCAGCTCCGGCGCCGTGCGCAGGACCGCGGAGCGGCTGGGCCCTGCCGCCGAGGTCGTCGATGCGGGCAGCCCGGTCGGGCTGGGCCGCGTTCTCGCCGATCTGGTCGTCCGGGGCATCGCGAGGCTGCTGATCGAGGGCGGCGGATCAGTGCACACCCAGTTCCTCGCCGCCGGGCTTGCCGACGAGCTCCGGCTTTCCGTCGCGCCGTTTTTCGTCGGGGATTCCGCCGCTGCGAGGTTCGTCGGGGACGGCCAGTTCCGGTGGAACCCAGGGAACCGGGCGCGGCTCGCCGAGGTGACTCAGGCCGGCGACATGGCCGTGCTGCGGTACGCGCTCTCCGGCCGGTACCCGGCATGACGCCGGCCGCGAGTCACGGCTGATCGCCGGCCGCCACCGTGCGGATCGCCTCGGGGATCGCGGCCAGCACGTCGCTGGCGCCGACCGGCGCGCCCCGCGCGGCCAGGCGCCCGGCCAGCCCGTGCAGGAACGCGGCTGCGGCCGCAGCTGAGCTGGCCGGCCGCACGCCCTGGGCCAGGAGGGCGCCGGCCAGGCCGGACAGCACATCACCGGACCCGGCCGTCGCGAGCCACGGCGTCCCGGTCGCGTTGACGAACGAAGGCTCGGCCGGGCCGGGCGTTGCCACCACGGTTGTCGAGCCCTTCAGCAGCACCGTCACCCCGAGCTCGGCCGCAGCGGCGCGGGCCGACTCGAGCCGGTGCGCCTCGATCTGACCGTGATCACCGTTCGTCAGCCGGGCAAGCTCGCCGGCGTGCGGCGTGATCAGCGTGACCGCGTCAGCCGGCCGGGCGAGCAGCTCCTTGTGCCGGGACAGAACGGTCAGCCCGTCAGCGTCGACCAGGACCGGCAGCGACGTTGCCAGGACAGTGGCGAGCAGCTCGGCCGCGTTCTCGCCCGTGCCGAGGCCGGGCCCGGCCACCCAGGCCTGCACCCGGCCGGCCGCCTCGATCGCGGCCGGTCCCCCGGCCCGACCGGAACCCGCCCGCTGCGGGCCGGCCGGATCAGCGGGATCTAGCACCGTGATGACAGCTTCCGGCCAGTGCTGCCGGACCACGTCAGCGGCCGCCCTGGCCGACACCAGCCGCACCATGCCGGCCCCGCCGCGGATCGCCCCGCCCACGCTGAGCACGGCCGCGCCCGTGTACCTGTCGCTGCCAGCGAGTACCCCGAGCACGCCGCGACGGTACTTGTCCGACTCGGCGCCGGGCTCCGGCAGCAGCGCGGCGACGTCCGCTGACTGAAGAGCGGTGACCGGGGGCGGCGCGGGCAGGTGCGGCCGCAGGCCGATGTCGACGAGCTCGACCGTGCCCGCGTAACTCGCTCCCGGATCGATCAGCAGGCCGGGCTTGATGGTCCCGAAGGTCACGGTGACGTCGGCCCTGATCGCCACGCCGGCCACGACCCCGGTGTCGGCATCCACCCCGCTTGGCAGGTCAGCGGCGACGACGACGGCCCCGCTGCCGGCCGCGCTGGCCGTCAGGCCGGCCAGCGTGGCGGC